>JACCYN010000243.1 GCA_013696465.1 Pyrinomonadaceae bacterium | reverse complement strand
AAATCAAAATTTATTTTATAGCCCCTGCTCTTCCCTCTGCGCGATCTCTTCAAAGGGAAGAATGCCACGTCGGTTCGTCACGCAAGTGATCTGCGGACGGGCGAGAAAGTAGGACAAACTTTCAAGCGAGATCGTTAAATCAACCGTTTTCACTTTCACGCCGAGTCTGGCGTGAAGGCGCACGGGCGCAAAATTCAGAACGGCTTTGATTCCGGCCGACATTATTTGATTCAACACGCGCTGCGCCACGCGCGCGGGCACGGCGACGACCGCCACATCAATGTTCTGATCACGCACCGTGCGCGTGAGTTTTCGCACGTCTTGGATAATCAAATTCGATTCGCCGATGCTCTTGCCGATCTTCTCGCGCTCGTTGTCGAAGACGGCGACGACGTTGAAGTTCGATGCCGCAAAGCCGTTGTAGTTCGCCAGCGCCCGCCCCAAGTTGCCCGCGCCGATGATGCCGACGCGGTGTGGCGCGTCAAGCCCCAGAATCTTCGTGATGTGCTCGCGCAAACTCTCGACGAAATAGCCGACGCCGCGTACGCCGAATTCGCCGAAGTAGGCGAGGTCTTTTCTGATCTGCGCCGAGTTGAGGTTGAATTGATCGGCGAGGGCTTGCGAAGAAATTGTCTTCACGCCCGCCGCCGCCAGCAAATTTAGGCAGCGCAAATAAACGCTCAAACGGTTCGTGGTTAATTCAGATATTTTTTCCGACTTCATCGTTTCATTTCCTGACACACACAGTATAGCGCGAACCCCGCTACTGCGGGAAGACTCTGAGATAACATAGGCCGCCCCTCAAGTTGCCTTCACCGAACTGAAACGCTTTCCACATTGCTGAAAGGAGCGTTCTTCAACTACAATCACGAAAAAGTAATAGGTGATGCGTGATGAGTCAAACTTGTTCCTACTTATTACCCATCACTCATTACTCGTCACTTTTTTGAACTATGATTGCACATCTTTCCGGCACACTTTTAACCAAACAGGCGACGAGCGTGATCTTGGACGTGGGCGGCGTCGGTTACGAAGTCACGATTCCGCTTTCAACCTTTTACGACATGGAAGACGCGGGCGCGCAAATCGCCCTCCGCGTCTACACGCACGTGCGCGAAGACACCTTGCAACTCTACGGCTTCCGCACGGCGCGCGAGCGTGAACTATTCCTGCGTCTTATCACCGTCACCGGCATCGGCCCGAAACTCGCCATCACGATGCTTTCAGGCATGAGCGCGGACGAGATTATCTCCGCCCTTCGCACAAACAATCTGGCGCGTTTGACGGCGATTCCGGGCGTCGGTAAAAAGACGGCCGAGCGTTTGGTGATCGAACTGCGCGATAAGATCGCCGCGCTCTCATCGCCCGCGCTTGAAGAAGAACTCGCGGCCGGGAAGGGCGCGCCCGACGGTCAACCGACCGAAGACAGTTTGCGCGAAGACACGCTCTCAGCTTTAACCAATCTCGGCTATCAAAGAGCGTTGGCCGAAAAAGCGATCACACAGGCGATGCAAGATGGCGGCGATCTTTCGGTCGAACTTCTCCTGCGGCGCGCTTTACGCACACTCTCGAAAGGGTGAGACAGAGACGATGAAGTGTGGACGCGACGATGGTTGAAAAGCTTTTATCTAACGGTTCATCATCCTGCGTTCATCGTTAATACTTTTATGGTTGATCCTGTCAGCACGCGCGACGCGACGCTCATGGACGACGAACAACAATTCGAGTTGTCGCTGCGCCCGACGCGCCTCGCCGAGTACATCGGGCAGCGGCGCGCCAGCGACAATCTGCGCATCTTTATTCGCGCCGCGTTGAACCGCCGTGAGGCGCTCGATCACGTTTTATTGACAGGCCCGCCCGGACTCGGCAAGACGACGCTCGCCAACATCATCTCCAACGAGATGAATGCTGAATTGCGTTCCACCTCCGGACCCGTCATCGAACGGGCGGGAGACCTCGCCGCGCTTCTCACGAATCTGCAAGAAGGCGACGTGCTCTTTATTGACGAGATTCACCGCCTTAATCCGGCCATCGAAGAAGTTTTATATCCGGCGATGGAGGATTACCAACTCGACATTATGATCGGGCAAGGGACAGCCGCGCGTTCGATCAAGTTGGAGTTGCCGAAATTTACCCTAATCGGCGCGACGACGCGCGCGGGACTGATCACCGCGCCCTTGCGTGGCCGCTTCGGCATCGTCTTTCATCTTGATTTCTACAACCGCGACGATTTGGAGACAATCGTGTTGCGTTCAGCCGAGATTCTTGGCGTCGAAGTCGAGCAGGAAGGCGCGAGCGAGATCGCCCGCCGCGCGCGCGGCACTCCGCGTATTGCGAACCGGCTCTTGAGGCGCGTGCGCGATTACGCCGAAGTTGATTACGAGGGTCGTGTCACGGGCGCGGTCGCAGTGGACGCGCTCAACCGCATGGAGGTTGACGCTTACGGCTTGGACGAAGTTGATCGTAAGGTGCTCTTGACGATCATCGAGAAGTTCGGCGGCGGTCCCGTCGGACTCGGCACGATCTCGGCGTCAATCCACGAAGAGAAAGATTCGATTGAAGAGATCATCGAGCCGTATTTGATTCAAACCGGCTTTCTCAATCGCACGCCGCGCGGACGATGCGTGACGCGACTTGCCTACGAACATTTCCAGATTCCTCCCCCGCTCCCGAAGCCCGGACTTTTCAATCTCTAAAGGAAAAGATTTGCGTGTTGAAACGATCTTCTTTTTCCGTTCCGTGTCTGCGTTTAATTCTCCTCTGCTCGCTCGTAGCTGTGTGGGCGTGCGCCATCTTTATTGTTAAACCCACCGCGCAGGAGCGACGACGTGGGAACGCAAATGCGAAGCGCGGGGCGGATTCAAAGAGACGTTCACGCGAAGAAGCGAACAAAGCAGCCCGACTTCGTGAACAGGCGTTAGCGACGCTCGCAGCATCGGCAGATGAGGCTCGCACACTCGACGACCGCGACGAGCGGGCGCACGTCTTAACCATTGTCGCCGACGCGCTCTGGCTCGCCGACAAGGAGAGAGCGCGTGCAGTTTTCCGCGATGCGTGGGAAGCGGCGACCGCCGCCGACAAAGCTGCGCAAGAGGCGGAAGGCGCAGCGGAACTTGATGCTCCGGCTGAAGGCGGCACAGCAGCCGAAGCGCGCAGCGAAGTTTTAGCAAAAGCGGCGTCACGCGACAGAGAGTTGGCGGAAACTTTTTTGAGCGCGTTGCTTGCAGCGGAGAAAGAAGATAACGCGGCGACAGAGACGCGACGACCAACAACGCCGCAGCGATTCGATTCGTGGCGCGCGTTGAGCGCGGGCGGGAGGCGTCGCCTTGCGCTCGCTTACGATCTTCTCAACAAATTAGAAGGAGAGCGCGCCGCCGAGATCGCCGCGCCGCTCATCGCCGAAGGCGTCAGCGCCGATCTCGTCACGTTTCTTCTGCGCCTGCGCGAAGCGGACGCGAGGGCAGCTGACAAAATTTATCTTTCGCTGCTCGAAAGAACGCGCGCGAACATCACGCGCGCCGATGAAAACGACGCGCTGCTTCTTGCTTCCTACATCTTTTCGCCCAAGTTTCTCGTTACCGTTGACGCAAGCGGCGCAGCGCAATTTCGCGTCGTCACCTACAGCCGCGCGATGATGCAAAGCGCGAACGATTCACCCTCCATCGCGGCACGCACGCGCATCGTCTTTTTTGAAACTACGGCGACCATACTTCTGCGCCCGCCGCAAGTTTCTGAAGATTCCGCGCAGGAAACGAGCGCGGTTGCTCGCTCCTTTTTCGCCGTCGAGCGTTTGCTTCCCTACTTCGAGCGCGAAGCAGCGCAGTATGCGGTCGCCCTCCAGTCGCAGCGCGAAAGCTTGGCGAACAGGATGGATGCGAATCGTCGCCAACAACTCTCCGGGCAAGCCGCGCGCGAGCGCGTGACATCCGCCAATGCAAGCGATCCGTTAAGCTCAGGGGCGAACGAACTCGCCCGCGCGCGCACCGAAAGCGAGCGCGACCGATTGCGCTTAAAGCTCGTCAAGACGGCCGCCCGGCGTAAGCTGTGGAGCGATGCCAAACGTTTCGCGGCCGAGATCGCTGACGCCGGACGCCGCCGCGCGGCCAACGTCTTTGTCCTCGCCAACCAGATCGCCACCATCTCCGACGCCTTCGCCGAGAACACGACGGACGACTACGAGCGCGCTGCCGCGTTTGTAAAAAAATCTGACGTTTCGCCGTTCCTCCGCGCGTGGGGACTTGCGCAAGCCGCTTCGATGGCGAAGCGGAGAAACCGCCACACGCGCGCGCGTGAACTGCTCGACGAGGCGGGTGGTTACGCGGCGCAAGCTGAAGTGAACGCGGGACAACGCGCCGCCGCCTTTGCGATGCTCACAAAGGTCGCTTCCGTTATCGCGGACGAACGCGCGTGGGAGTGGCTCGCGGAAGCCGTGCAAGCGGCAAACTCCGCCGAAGATTTCGATTCTGAACAAACTTCGTTTTCCATACTTCCTACTGATGCGGCGATGACGACGACGGGTGAGGATGAGACAACGGAAAACGATTTCCGCATCTCGTCGGACGAATTTCGTCTCGGCGGAGCTTTCACCTCCATGTCGAAGTTGGACGCGGGGCGCGCGTTTCTGACGGCACGCAGACTTGAAAACAGAGCGGCGCGCTTGCTCGTCGCAACGGCCATTGCGCGCAGCGTCTTGGAGCAACGCTGATCAGACGTGGCAATCAAACGCATAGAAAATTTCTATGAGACGTTACATCCCAATTTCGCGCGCGCGTCTGCGCATCCCTAATCGTGCGCCGTGGACGAGTGTCTTTAATCATTCGTTTCATCAATTTCATGAAAACGATTTGTTTACGGCCGCCGCAGCGATGAGCTATTTCGGTTTGATGGCGCTCTTCCCTGCCCTGCTCGTGATGCTGGCGGCGAGCAATCAAGTCGGGGCGGTGAGCAAATTGCTGGCGCGCGTCGTTGATGTTTATCCGGGTTCGGGAAACTTTCTGGAGACGACCGTGCGTTCGCTATCGAACGTGAACGCGGGCGTTGTGGCAAGTTGCGTGGTCGTTGTGCTGTGGGCTGGCTCATGGGTCTTTGCGGTGTTGGAGCGAGCGGTGAATCGCATCTGGGCGACGCGCCCGCGCCGCTTCCTGCGCGGACGCCTTTTGACGCTCGGCATGATTGGCGCGGTCGGAGCGATTCTGACAACTTCGGTGCTCGTCACCTCTCTGCTCGTCTTGCTCAGGCAACTCGCCGCGCGCGTCCCGCTGCGCGCGCTAGGGCGCATGAATTTTCTCATCGTGGCAGGCGATGCTTTCTGGCAACTCGTGTTTGCGATTGTCAGCGTCGGAATTACGATCACGCTTTTTCTGCTTGTATATCGTCTCGTTCCGAACGGGCGCGTCGTGTTGCATGATTGCTGGCCGGGCGCGGTCGTCGCGGGTCTTTTGTGGGAAGCGGCGAAGTACGTTTTCGCGTCGAGCTTGCAATATTTTCATTACGATCAGATTTATGGATCGGTCGGCGCAGTCATCGCCGTGCTCACGTGGAGTTATGTGTCGAGCTTAATTCTGCTTTACGGCGCGCAACTTTCGGCCGTGCTTCACACGGATCGTTCGGCGAACACGCCGACGTCGGAGGAACTAGACCCCACACGCGCCATTGCCGTCGCACATGAAACTTCGTCAACATAACGCGCCAACTCGCTCGAACGATGCACGTCTCAGATTTTGATTTTGATTTGCCGGAAGAGTTGATCGCGCAGCATGGTTTGGCGGATCGCGACCGCGCGCGGATGCTCGTCTTAAACCGCGCGCGCGCGCGTTGGCAGGACAGCACCTTTTCGGGATTTCCCTTTTATACGGAAGCGGGCGATGCGGTGGTGGTTAACAACACGCGCGTTTTCCCGGCGCGATTGAAGGGCGTGCGCGAAGCTTCGGGCGGCGGAATCGAGCTTTTGCTTTTGCGCGAAGGGGAAGGCGGCGTGTGGGATGCGCTCGCGCGCCCCGCGCGTCGTCTTAAAGCGGGCGACCGTCTTTCATTCGGCGCAGGTCGCCTGCGCGCCGAAGTCGTCGAAGTCTTGCCTGAAGGAAAACGCCGGTTGCGTTTTCAGCACGAAGAAGATTTCAATTCACTTCTCGATGAAATAGGCGAGACGCCGCTTCCACCGTACATCAAGCGCGATGAAGGAATCGAGGACGAAGACCGTGAACGCTATCAGACGATCTTCGCGCACGAGCGCGGCAGCATCGCCGCCCCGACCGCCGGACTTCATTGGACGCCGCGCGTGCGTGAGGAACTTACAGCGCGCGGCGTCCGCTTAATCGAAGTGACGCTGCACGTCGGCTACGGGACGTTTGAGCCGGTGCGCGTCGAAGACTTGCGCGAGCACCGCGTGGCGGCCGAGCGTTTTGAGATCACAGAAGCGGCCGCCCGCGCGCTCAACTCGACGCGCGAAGGGGGAAAACGAATCATCGCGGTTGGCACAACGACGGCGCGCGCTTTAGAATCGGCCGCAGACGAAGCGGGGCGCGTTGCTGCGACGACGAACGTTGGCGGCGAACGTGAAACCGATTTGACGATCACGCCGGGTTACGAGTTTCGAGTTGTTAACGGCTTGCTGACAAACTTTCATTTACCTTGCTCGTCGCTGCTCTTTCTTGTCGCCGCCTTCGCCGGACGCGAAAAGGTTTTAGCGGCTTACCGTCACGCCGTTCGGGAGCGTTACCGATTTTACAGCTACGGCGATTGTATGTTGATAACTTGAAAGCAAATCGTGCATCGTAAACGGTGAAAACGCGAAATTGCTCGTCACGATTTACTATTTACCGTTCACGCTTTACTATTTACCTTGTATGGCTGTACTGAAGAAAATTCGCTCGCGTCTGTTTTCACCCGCTTCCGAAGACGGCGAAGGGGCGACGACACGCGCGGGGCATAATCTCGCTGCCGTCGCCCCTTTCAACTCGTCTTACTTCGACGTGCGCCCGTTGACGGTTGCTCATCTGGACGAATGCTGGCGACTCGATCAACGCTGCTTCACGGACGGCGAAGCTTACAGCCGCGATACGTTTGAATATCTGCTCACCGCGCCCGAATCAGTTTCCTACCGCGCCGTCACGCCTGACGGCACAATGGTCGGCTTCGTCGTCGGCTTGGTTGAACCCGACCGCACCGGACACATCACGACCGTCGGCGTCGCGCCCGAATACCGCCGCCGCCACATCGCGCAGAAGCTGATGGGTAAAACGGAAGAAGCTTTCCGTCGGCGCGGCGTGCAAACACTAAGGCTCGAAGTGCGCTCGACGAATCCGGGCGCGCAAGCTCTCTATGCCAAACTCGGATTTGCGATCACGCAGCAACTGCCGCGTTATTATTCAAATGGCGGGGACGGGTTATTGATGATTAAAGCGTTGGAGCAGTAACTTCACTTTCGGAAAAGTTTGTAAGCGCATAGTCCTCCGACGGCCATCCAAAACAAAATCACCGCCGGTTTAGTCGTCTCCAAGTGCGTTACACCCGTCAGCACGAAGAATGCAGCGAGAATGAGCACAAACGACAAAAACCACTTGCTCACTCGCTTCTCCTTAGCTCTTCCTTAATTCCGTCAAAACTTGCTTGGCGACCGACTTGAGCGTGTCGAAAACGCCGACCCCCGTCGCTGCGACCGCTTCGTGGACGGGTTCGCCTTTGCGTTGAAGTTCGGCCGCTAAATCGGCGGCAGGGATCGCGGTCGGCAAATCACGCTTGTTGAGTTGCAGCACGTAAGGAAGTTTCATCAAATCGTGACCGTGCGCCTGAAGATTCTCTTCCAAGTTGTAGAGTGATTCGATGTTGGCGTCCATGCGCTCCTCTTGGCTGTCGGCGACGAACACCACGCCGTCTACGCCTTTCAAGATCAACTTGCGCGAGGCGTCGTAGAAAACTTGACCGGGTACGGTGTAAAGGTGGAAGCGCGTTTTGAAGCCGCGCACCGTTCCCAATTCGAGCGGCATGAAGTCGAAGAAGAGCGTGCGGTCGGTCTCCGTCGCAAGGCTAATGAGTTTTCCCTTCGATGTGGGTGCGGTCGAATCGTAGATGTACTGCAAATTCGTCGTTTTGCCGCAGAGGCCGGGGCCGTAATAGACGATCTTGCAGTTGATCTCGCGTGAAGCGTAATTGATGAAAGTCATGGCAATTAGTGGTCAGTGATAAGTGACGGGTGATGAGTTAAACACAAGTTTTTCTCTCATTACGCATTACTCATCACTTCTTATTTGAACAGGCTGTCAATATCTTCGTCTGTAATTTCGGCGAAAAGCGATTCATCGTCGGTTGATTCGTTTGCTTGGCTGTTGATTTCCGCGAAGATTTGCGCGAATTCGCGGGAAGCTTGTTTGACGCGCAACTTCACTAAGCCCAAACTCGCCTGATCGTCGAAGACAACGATCAGCAGCGCCCGCCCGATCACGCAAATGTAAATGTTTTCGTGTTCGCCCTCGTGCGAAAGCGTCGGAAACTCTTTTTCTCCGACCAGTTGTGCCATGCCGCCCGTCGCGGCGACGTTTCCGGCGGCGAGCGAGGCGAGGCTCGTTGTGTCAAGATTGCCCACGTCGCCCTGCACGGCAATTGACTGTCCGTTTTTGTCCACCAAAAAGGTGACTTGTGCCGCAGCATCAGTGCGAAGTTTGGCGAGCACGGTCTTCAGTTGCCCGAATTGCGGCTCGCGGATAACCATTGGAGTGTCAGTCATCGGAACGGATACTTTCAAGTAAAGGCGGACGAGGCGAGGAACCGGGGGCGGTAGCAGAAGAGGAGTCCGCCTAATGTTAAAAAGAAATGCCGGAAAATAAAGAAGTTACGGTTGCAGCGTGGTAATCGGACGGACGCTTAAGTGCCTTTGCAAACACTGTTGCAACGACTGTTTGAAATTTAGCACAGCCGCCACCGCAACATCAAGCGTTTTTCATTGTTGTGCAAGTTCTTCCGCTTCAGGCTGTGTCAACAAACCAATTGTTTACGTTGATTTAACCCTGCCGCTGTGCTAATATGTGCGTAAGTTCGGTGGCTCCATTTTATGCGAGCTTAACCGCCTCCTTCTGAGAATTGAGAACTTCTGGATGAGCGACGCTGTTATCAAGGGCGTGAAGAAAACCTCCCGCTCTACTTCTTCCGCCACCGCAGCAGGAAAAGGCCGCAAGTTGCCTGCGACAAAATCTACGAACTCGAAATTGATCGTCAAACGTTCGAGCGCGGAGAAAGCTCCTGTGCAGAAAGCCGCCAAACCGAAGACGGTCGCTGCAAGCCCCAAAGGGAAAGCAGCGTCGAAGTCAAAACAGAAGACATCCGGCAAGTCTTCCGAACGCAAGTCTTTTGCGGTCGCCGTTTCTTCGAGCAAAAAGAATGTTCGGCAAGCGGCAGCGAAGACGACGACGAAAAAGAAGCCTTTGTTAAAAGTTTTGTCGGGCAAAGGCGCAACCGCCAAAGCTTCAGCGACCAAAGCTTCCGGCGTCTTTAAAACAACACACAGCTCACGCGCCTCGACGCCTGCCCCGCCGCGTCAACCGACGCGCGACGAAACGGCCGCGCTTCAAGCTTTTGAACGCGCCCGCCGCGATTTCGCTCAAGGTCGCTTTGAAGCCGCTGGGCGCGCGTTTCGTTCTTTGGTCGAGCAATTTCCGGGCGTCGCGGAAGTGACGGCGCGCGCCCGCACCTACATGGCCGTAATCGAATCGCGTCTGCGCACCCAGCAAGCTTTGCCGCGCGATGCCGACGCGCTTTATGATCGCGGCGTCGTCGAACTCAATCGGGGCGAATATGTCGCGGCGCAGGAATTATTCGAGCGCGCTTTGAAGCGCGAACCCGGAGCGGCGCACATTTACTATGGACTTGCCGCTTCGCGCGCCCGCCTCGGCGCACTCGCCGCCGCGCTCCAATCTCTCGGACAAGCTCTTAATCTGCAACCGAACTTGCGTCTGCGTGCGCAACACGACGGCGATCTGGCTGCGTTGCGCAACGAACCGGACTTCGAGCAACTGGTTTTTCCGACTACCCGTTCCTAAACCTGTCTCTTCCCATTTACCGGCGACAGATTTCCGCACCTTCCCCCTTTGAAAGAATCCTCCACTTAAGTATCATTCTGCGTGCTCGCTTTGAATTTCGACGAACCTTCTTAACATTCACGGGAGATTAACTCCGTTGCAAACAGAGACGAACAGAGGTTTGAAGCTCGTTGCCATCGGCGGCGGCACGGGTCTCTCCACTTTATTGTCGGGCTTGAAACCGCTGGTCGGGCGGCGCGGCGATCATTCTTCCTCACCTTTTTCGGAGGCGTGGCTCGAATCTCTTTCGGCGATTGTCACGGTGTCGGACGACGGCGGGAGTTCCGGCCGTTTGCGCGACGAACTGCAAATCCTTCCGCCCGGCGACATACGCAACTGCATGGTCGCCCTCTCCGAAGATTCCACCTTGCTCGCGCAACTTTTCCGCTATCGCTTTCCCGGTACGGGCGAACTCGGCGGGCACAGTTTCGGCAATCTTTTTCTTGCCGCGCTCACTTCCGTCACCGGAGATTTCACGGAAGCCGTGCGGCTCTCTTCCGAAGTGCTGGCGAGCAAAGGGCGCATCTTTCCGGCGACTCTCGCGGACGTGCGCCTCGTCGCCGAATACGAAGACGGCACCGAGGTGCACGGCGAATCAAAGATTACCGCATCGGGAAAAGCGATCAAACATCTGCGCCTCGAACCCGAACAATGCCTTCCCCTGCCTGAGACGCTTGCCGCGATTCGAGCCGCAGACATCATCACCGTCGGCCCCGGCTCGCTCTACACAAGCATTCTGCCGAACCTTCTCGTTCACCGCGTCGCGCATGAGATCAGAGATTCAAACGCCGTTAAAATTTACGTCTGCAATCTCATGACGCAGCCGGGCGAGACCGAAGGCTACACGGCGCGCCAACACTTGGAGACGTTGAAACTTTACGCGCCGGAGATCAATTTCGATCACGTCGTCGTCAATGACCGCCCGATCACCGACGAGCAGACGCGGCTCTACGCGCTCGACGGCGCGTTTCAGATCGGCTTGCAAGATCACCTGATGGAGAAGGCTTTCGGCGGAGAAACAAACATTGTGCGCGCCGACCTGCTTGACGAAGATGAAAAAGTTCGTCACAGTCCTGAGAAGCTGGCGCGCGTGCTCGCCCACTGCTACGAACAGCGACGCGACTTACGAAGCGTTACGTCTGAGGCGAGCGCGTCGTTAAGCTGAATTCTCCGACCTCGAAACTTATGGAGCAACAACCACCTCAACCCTCGCCGTCCGATGCGGCCTACGCGCCGCTCGACGTGCTTATTCTCGCCGCCGGACTCGGCACGCGGATGCGTTCGCACACGGCGAAGGTGCTGCACAAGCTCGGCGGGCGGCCGCTCATCGCGCACGTCTGCCGCACGGCCGCCGCGTTGATGAAGGAAGCGCGCCCGATTCACATTATCGTCGGACACCAAGCGGATGAAGTGAGAAAGGCCGTCGTCGAAGAACTCGGCGAAGGCGGAGCGGTTTTTATCACGCAGATTGAGCAGCGCGGCACAGGCGACGCAGTGATGGCTGCGCGCGAAGAACTTACGGACGCTAACTCGACTCTGCTCGTGCTCTCCGGCGACGTTCCGCTCATGCGCCCCGAAACGCTCGGCGCGCTCGTTCAGCAACACCGCACGCATCGCGGGCGCGGCGCCGCCTGCACCTTGCTCGCCGTCCGCCTTGATGATCCGACGGGCTATGGGCGCATCGTCCGCGACGCGGAGAATCGTTTCGAGCGCATCGTCGAACAAAAGGACGCGAGCGCGGAGGAGCGCGCCATCAACGAGATTAACGCCGGAATTTACTGCTTTGAAACGCAGTCTCTGTTTCCCGCGCTCTCGCAAGTGAAACCTGCGAACGCGCAGGGCGAATACTACTTGACGGACGTGCCCGGCATTCTGCGCACGGGCGGCGGAGACGTGAGCGTTTACCCGCACCCGGATGCGCGCGAAGTTTCAGGCATCAACACGCGCGTCGAACTCGCCGAATTCGAGCGCATCCTGCGCGTGCGCACGCTCCGCCGACTCATGCTCGATAGCGGCGTCACCTTCGTTGACCCGACCAACTCTTACGTTAGCCCTGAAGCGCAAATCGGGCGCGACACTGTCATTCATCCCGGCGCGCACATCGAAGGCCGCACTTTGATCGGCGAAGGCTGCGAGATAAAAGCCGGTGTGCGCATCACAGATTCGCGCGTCGGCAACGGCGTCACCGTCAAAGATTACTCGCTGATCGTTGACTGCGAGATCGCGGACAATTGCAGCATCGGCCCCTTCGCTCACCTGCGCATGAACGCGCGGATGGACGAGGGCGCGACCGTCGGTAACTTCGTCGAAATGAAAAAATCGCGCTTGGGTCGCAAATCGAAAGCGATGCACCTCACCTACCTCGGCGATGCGACCATCGGCGAGCGCACCAATATCGGGGCGGGCACCATCACCTGTAACTACGACGGTGCGAACAAACACGCAACTTTCATCGAAGACGACGTTAAGATCGGTTCAGACACGATGTTGGTTGCGCCCGTCCGCGTCGGCGCGCGCTCCGTCACGGGCGCCGGTTCGGTCGTCACGAAAGACGTTCCGCCCGATTCACTCGTCGCCGGAGTTCCGGCCAAAGTCAAGAAAACTTTTAACGAAGAACACGAGTCGGAAGTCATGAGTCAGAAGTCAGAATAAAGATGCGAATTGCTTTCGTTCTGACTTCTGACTCATGACTTCTTTATTATTTAAGGAGCATTTATGTGTGGAATTGTTGGCTATGTTGGTAACAAGCAGGTTGTCCCGGTGATCATTGACGGGCTGCGTAAGCTTGAGTATCGCGGCTATGATTCGGCCGGGATCGCCGTCATTGACGAAGATCAAGAGTTAGAGATACGCCGCGCCGAAGGCAAGCTGCGCAATCTCGAAGAAGTGATTCGCCTTAAACCGCTCGACGGCACTTACGGCATCGGGCACACGCGCTGGGCGACGCACGGCCGCCCCACCGAAGAGAACGCCCACCCGCACCGCGATTGCACGGGGCGCGTCGTCGTCGTCCACAACGGAATTATCGAAAACTACGTTAAGCTGAAAGCGCAACTGCGCGGAAACGATCACGTCTTCGTCACCGAAACCGACACGGAAGTGATCGCGCATTTGATCGAAGAACACTTGAAAACCGAGCCGTCGCTTGAAAAGGCCGTGCTACTCACCGTGCGCGAACTTCGCGGCATCTTCGCCCTGTCAATCATCTCGACGGAAGAGCCGGACATGATCATCGCCGTCCGCCAAGGCCCGCCCGTCGTGATCGGGCTTGGCGACGGCGAGTATTTCGTCGCCTCCGACATTCCGCCTATCTTGCAACACACGCGCGACATCTTCTTTCTCGGCGACGGCGAGATCGCCGTGCTCACAAAGGACGCCGTGCGCGTCACCGATTTTGACGGCAACTCCGTCGAGCCGGAACGCCAGCGCATCACATGGGACCCGATCATGGCGGAGAAGGGCGGCTTCAAGCATTTCATGCTCAAAGAGATTTACGAGCAGCCGCGCGCCGTCCGCGACACCGTGCAGGGGCGACTCTCGCTCGACACCGGCAAGGTGTATCTCGATCAGATGGACATCACGGAAGCCGAGTTCAAGGAATTTCAATCAATCACCATCGCCGCCTGCGGCACGAGTTGGCACGCCGGGATCGCGGGCAAATACATGATCGAGCAACTCGCGCGCGTGCCCGTCGAAGTTGACTACGCTTCGGAGTTTCGCTACCGCGATCCGGTGCTAAACGAAAAAACCTTGCTCGTCGTTATCTCGCAATCGGGCGAGACGGCCGACACCATCGCCGCCCTGCGCGAAGCGAAAGAAAAGGGCGCAAAAGTTTTAGCGATCTGCAATGTTCAAGGTTCGATGATCACGCGCGAATCAAACGGCGTGATCCTGACGCACGCCGGGCCGGAGATCGGCGTCGCCAGCACAAAGGCTTTCACCTCACAGATGATCGCGCTCTACCTGCTCGGCCTTTACCTCGGACAGGTGCGCGGCGCGATTGACGAGGAAGCAGCGCGGCATCACGCGCAGCAACTCGCGGAGCTGCCCGTCAAGATCGAACGCCTCTTGAGCGAATCCGACGACATTGAAGAACTCTCGAAAGAGTTTTTCCGCTCGACCGATTTTCTTTACCTTGGGCGCGGTATTAACTTCCCCATCGCCCTCGAAGGCGCGCTGAAGCTGAAAGAGATTTCTTACATTCACGCCGAAGGCTATCCGGCGGGCGAGATGAAACACGGGCCGAACGCGCTGATTGACGAACGCCTCCCCGTCGTCGTCGTCAACACGCGCGAAGAAGGCAACCACGCTTCCGAGTTGCGCTACGAGAAAACTCACTCAAACATCGTCGAAGTCAAAGCGCGCGAAGGCATTGTGCTCTCGATCCTGACGGAAGGTGACGAGATGTCTTCGACCGTCTCCGACTACAAGATCGAAGTGCCGGAAGCGAGCGATCTGCTGTCGCCGATTCTCGCCATCATCCCGTTGCAATTGCTCGCCTACCACATCGCCGTGCGGCGCGGCTGCGACGTGGATCAACCGCGTAATCTGGCGAAGTCGGTGACGGTGGAATAGTTTTGGGGGTGAAATCAATTACGGGTGTATCCGACTAATAAAGCCGTAGATAGAATAATATAGTTGTAGAAGCTATATTAAAGTTGTAAAAACGCTCCGCAAAGGATATGTCTCTTGCGGAGCGTTTATGATGGCTAAGTGGTAAGCGCGCGTGGTCGCAAGAAACTTTTAAGCATTACATCAAAGAGGGACGTGGTAAGGAGCGTGGCAAAAGTGTCGCTTCATCACAGAGCTTGCAATTCAACTCCGCTCCCGTGTGTGAGGCTCATCCTTATCTTTCATGGGTTGAAACGCTCACTCGCCGTAACTCTTCGAGCGTGCGGCGCAACACATTCGCCGAGGCTAGAAGCCCCGCCTGTTCCGCTTCATCCAAAGGCAACTCGATGACGCGCTCGACCCCGCCGCGCCCG
>JACCYN010000226.1 GCA_013696465.1 Pyrinomonadaceae bacterium | reverse complement strand
CGGCACAGAGAATGCGACAGAAACTGGAACTCTATCTTGGCCCACACTTGACCGCGGGCAGAAGCGCTTCATAGAATGCGCGCGGTCTTTCTCGACGGTCGAGATAGGCTTCGGGGCGTAGCACAGCTTGGTAGTGCGCTCGGTTTGGGACCGAGAGGTCGGAGGTTCGAATCCTCTCGCCCCGATTCACTCGCTCGTCACTTCGGCTCGGTTCAGACGCTTTTCCACAAACTTAAAAATGTAAATTTTTGTGGGGAAAATAGGCTTTTTTTGCAGACTTTGTGCTGTGCCCTGTGATATAGCTTATTCAAAGTTTTTCTACTACATTAAAATTTGCACAGGAGGCAGTTGCAGAAAACCATGGCGACCAAAGCAGCTCCGAAGAAACGCATGACGCAGTCCGAAGTTGTCAACCACTTTTCCGACAAGTTCGATCTCAAACGGACACAAGTCAAAGAGGTGTTTGACGAACTTGCGATGCTCGCAGGCAATGAAGTTAAAAGAAACGGCGAGTTCACTTTACCCGGTTTCGGCAAGCTCGTGCTGTCCGAGCGCAAAGCGCGCGAAGGACGCAATCCGGCGACCGGAGCAACCATTCAAATTCCCGCTAAAACCACGCTTAAATTCCGGCTCGGTAAAGCGATGAAAGATTCGGTCGTTCCCAAAAAGTAGGGCGCGCCCGACGCACAATTCAAATCAACACTAAACTCGCGCCGCTTGTGGATTGAGGTTGCTCTACGCGCTTCACCGATCCGCAAGCGGCGCTTCATTTCGCTTGATGTAAACCGTAACATACGCCTTCCTTTGTTAAACAAATACCAAACGTAAAACCTTCTGACACTTGAGTTTAGTCGCAAAAATTTCTCTAGCATTTTTGTTAATCTTCGAGTAGTATGCTGTATTCTTTTTGAAGCGGAACAACAGAACAAGTGGTTTAAGACGCCGGGAATGTCATTAATGTGCCGCTTCATATTTATACGACTCCCGGTTGCGCATCCCGAAGCCTCGACGCAACATCTAAGGGTTATCCTTGCAATTTAACTGTTAAGCTCCGGCGAATCAGAATTCGCCGCGAGCATCTGAAGGAGCAATCAAGTGACTACGAATATCACAATACTGATGGAAGAGCGGCTCAAGACCATTGATCATATTCAAGCCAGACGTTTCTCGAAATTGATCGGAGCGTCGCGCAACATCGCCACCGAAGGCATTCTTCGCCACCTGCGCGCCTGCGACCGGATGGACGTTAACCCGGACGTGGCGGCGGTGCGCGAAATCATTGACGACGCATTGAACGGTCGGCGCGTCTTCGCCGAAACTTCCGACGACAAGTACGCTGCCGCTTAAGTTTTAACTTCAGCCTCTACCAAAAACTGCTGACCGTGTTTACGGTCAGCAGTTTTTGTTGCGTCGAAGATGTTTCCTCCCCGCCTAACGACGAAACAGAAGTTGATAATTCATAATCGCCAACGAACTAAGCGCATCGGTTATCTCGCCCGCGAAAACCATTCTCACGGCTTCACCGAACGGCACGCGCCGCGCCTGCAACTGCTCCGTCCCTTCCGGCCGGTGCTCGCCCGCCGCGAGTTCGGTGGCGAGAAACCAGACGGCCAATTCGTCCGACACGGAATTCGACAAATAGGCTTCACCCAACTTTTGCCAGCGCGCGGCGTGCAATCCTGTCTCTTCTTCTAATTCCCTCTGTCCCGCTGCCAAAGGTTCTTCTCCTTCGGGACACCCGCCTTCGGGTATCTCCCACGAATAACGATTCAGCGTGTAACGATACTGCCCGACAAGGTAAATGTGATCTTCTTCGATGGCAAGCACGCCGACCGCCGTGTTCTTAAAATGCACGACGCCGTAAATGCCCGGTTCACCGTCGGGGCGCACCACGTCGTCTTCGCGGACGCGAATCCACGGGTTATCGTAAACCTCGCGCGAAGACACGGTGCGCCAAGGGTTATGCGATTCGTCAAAACTCATGAAAATTTAACGAAAAGGAAAACGCCCCTATGCCTCTACGCTTACCCATCAAAGCGCGCGTTCTCTGTAGGTAAGACAACATCCTTTTCCAGTCAGCGGTTCGCCGGAACATTTCGTAAGTCGGATTGTTCCTCGACGAGCGAAGGTTCTTGCAGCGATTGTCGCGGAGTGCGTTCCGCCTGCCTGAACACATCAAGCAGCGCGAGCGCAACCGCGACGACGACAGGGCCGAGCACGAGGCCGAGCACGCCGAAGACTTGCAATCCGCCGAGCACCGAAAAAAAGATCAACAATTCGTGCAGCCTTGTTTTCTCCCCAACGAGTTTCGGGCGCAAGAAATTGTCAACCGAACCGATGACGAGCGCCCCCCACACGATGAGCACCACGCCCTGCCAAATCTCCCCAGTGGCCAGCAGGTAGATCGCCGCCGGAATCCACACGATGAACGAGCCGAGCACCGGGATCAAAGACATGAACATCATCACCACGCCCCACACGAGCGGCGAAGGAAGTCCCAAGAACCAGAAGGCCAGACCGCCAAGCGCCCCCTGAATCGCCGCGATCACGAGCACGCCATAGACGCTCGCGCTAATCACGTCGCGCGTGCGCAAAAAGATTTCGTGCGACTGCGAGGCTTCGAGCGGCAGCGCGTCACGCAGCGCCCCGCGGATGCGTTCACCGTCGCGGAACAGGTAATACATCGTGAAGATCACAAAGAAGATTTCGACGATGATGCCGAGCAGCCCCGTAGCGACGTTGAGTGTGCGCCCGGCGATCTGCCCACTCAAATTTCTTAAACGTTCGACGATGAATTCCTGCGAGCGCAGACGTTCGATGTCCACGTATTGACCGAGCCAGCGCCAGAGACGCCCAGTCGTCGGCGAGTTCGGATCGAGAAACGCCTCGACGTTGCTTTGCAAGTTCTGCGTCGCACCCGCCACCTCGTTGACGATGGCCGCCGTGATGAGCGCCAAGGGAATCAAGATCGTCAGGATCACGACGAGCGTTGACAGGAGCGCGCTCCAGCCCGGCCGCTTCGTGCGCTCCACAAGGCGTTTATGAAGCGGGTAGAAAACGATCACAAGGACGGCCGCCCACGCCAATACCTCGATGAACGGCTGAAGCATCAGCCAGCACAGGTACAGCACGATGATCGTCGCCGCCACCAGCGCGATCCACCGCGCCTGCAATCTTCGCTCAGTTATCATCATCGCCCCCGCGTCACTCAAAGTGCCGCAACTTTACCACAAAGCGCAAAACGCCAAACGAAGTTCTTCGAGCATCCCGCTGCACGTAAAGGCTGAGGATCGCCTAATAATTACCTGCTTCGGTTGACCGCGCCCGTGCCGCGCATGGTAACATCCAAAATTGTTCAAGTGTTTATGCTCCCGTAGCTCAGTGGATAGAGCATCTGCCTTCAAGTAGGAGCCTGTGCGGAGAATAAGTAATGCGCACAGTGGAGAGCGCTATATCGGTGAATCTCTAAGGAAGCTTGCAAGAACTTCTATGACAACACCGAGGGAATCCGGTGAAAACCTTTATGATTGGTGATAAATTGACAAATTATTTGGCGGTTCATCACACAAAAAATAAAGGCGATTTAGGAGTAGCGAAAGCTTATTGTGATTTGGTTGAAAAAGGATTCAATCGTTTTGTTTCCGGCAACCGAACACGCGCCGTTTGATTTGGTTTCTTACGACGGAGATCGTTTCGTTAGGATTCAAGTCAAATACCGCCGAGCTGTTAATGGCTCAGTTCAAATTCCAATGAGAAGTTGGTGGGCTGACAAAAACGGTTCTCACGGTAAGCAAATTGATAAAAGCCAGATTGATGTTTTCTGTGTTTATTGTCCTGACACCGATAAGTGTTATTACTTTAAGCCAGACAATGTGAATACCTGCTTTTCGATTCGTGTCGCGCCTTCTAAAAATAATCAGGCGAAAAATGTTAATTTTGCCGATGATTACACTGGAGCGCCGTAGAGACTACACGCGCTCAGGCTGAAATGCCTAAGATATAGTCCAGACTACAACTCGTTTTCGGACGGGGTTAGGGAAACCTAGAGTAGTAAGCTAAGCAGAGGGTCGCACGTTCGAGTCGTGCCGGGGGTATCTTTAATTCGCAAGTAATGGATGGTCAAGTCTCTCCTTTCGCGGGTCTTCAATTTTCTTGAATTCAGATGTTCAAATAAAAAGATTGTCCGTGCGCTTGTCAGCCAACGGCTTCGTTTTGTACTATGAAGCGTCTTCCGTAGTGAAAATTTCCGGCGCGGAATTAACCTGTCGATTCTTTTTTCGCCGGGGACGATACGCGATTTGCGGCGGCTGTAGTTCAGTGGTTAGAACGCGGGATTGTGGTTCCCGATGTCGAGGGTTCGATTCCCTCCAGCCGCCCGTCAACTCCTGAAGTCAAAGTTCATCACCCTCGCATCTCGTTCATATGAACGCGCTTGTTCTTCGTCTCGCGCGTGCCAAAAGAATTTGCTATGCCCGTCCCTCGCTCCTCCAACGGATTTGTCTCCAATACTCTGCGACGCTGGTACTGGGCGCTCGCCATCGCTTTAACACTTGCGGTCTGGGCACTTCTCGCTCTCGCCCTGCGACCCACGCAGGATGCGGACGGCTCTTATGCTTCGCGTCCATACGGGCTTGTGACCAACCTCGAAAATCAATCCCTTGACATACTCTTTCAACTCCGCAACGCGCTGCGCCCGCAATTGAAAGAGCGCGGCGCAAGTGACCCCGTCACGATCATTGAAATAGACGAGCGGACGATTAAAGCTTCGGGCGTGCGTTTGCAGAAGTGGCCGCGCGGTTGGTACGCGCAATTGGTTGACCGGGCGAGCGCGGGCGGCGCGAGCGTGATCGGGCTTGATGTGTTTCTTAGTGAAGCGGGCGGCACAACCTCTGAAGACAAAGCGCACGACGAACAGTTGGCCGCCGCGATCACAAACGCCGGAAACGTCGTCGTCGCCAGCAAGCTTGAAGCGGGCGGCTTCCCGGCCATCGATCCGCTGCCCCTCTTCGCCGAAGGCGCATACGCCGTCGGGTTCGTTGACCTGCCGCCCGACCCGGACTACTTTGTGCGCAGCACGCAACTTTCGCGCGCGCGCGCGGGCGACTCAACCGCCGACGCGAATCCAGACCTCAGCTTCGCCACGCGCGTCGCCGAAGCGCATCTCCTGACGAACCACCTTGCGAAGAATCGTCCGCCGGAAAGCTTCTACGACGAGCAAGGTTTCAAGTCGGTTGAATACGGCGCGGTGCGAATCGGCGACCGTGCGTTGCCGCTGCGCACCGATCTTAATTTACAACTCGATTACCGCAACCGCCCGCCCGCCTTCCGCCGCGTTTCCGCAAGCGATCTGCTTTTCAACGAAGCGGCGCAAATCCCCGACGATCTTTTCCGCGACCGCATTGTTTTAATCGGCGCGTCGAGCGTTGACACCGATCTCTTCGCCACGCCGTTCTCCGAACCGCACGCCCTCGCCATATTGTTTGACCGGAACTTAACGACCGCACCCGCGCGCACGCCCGGCGTCGAGATTCACGCGACTGCCGCCGCAACTCTCTTAAACGGCGTTGCGCTCAAACGTCCGCGATGGGTATGGCAAGCAATGCTTTTACTCATCCCTCTGTCATTGGTGGCGCTCGCGGTCTTCGGGTTGCGCGCGCTGTGGGGATTTCTCACCGTGCTGTTGGTCGCCGCGGGTTCTCTCGCAATCGCATTATGGGCGTTTAACGAGCACGGTTTGATCTTACCTTTGTCCAGCGCGTGGCTCGGCGCGGCCGGGATACTCGCCCCGGCCGGGTTCGTCCTGCGCTACGCACACGAGCGCGCCCTGCGCGACGAGAAGGAAGCGGAGCGCGCGCAGGTGATGGACATCTTCTCGCGCTGCGTTTCGCCGGAAGTCGCCGACGCTTTGTGGCAACGGCGCGGTCACATCTCGATGGTCGGCGAGCGCCGCGT
>JACCYN010000211.1 GCA_013696465.1 Pyrinomonadaceae bacterium | reverse complement strand
ACGTGATCCCAAACGTCATGCCGCCTGTCATCGTGCTGGCGACGTTGGAAATGGGAAGCCTAATTTTAGCCATCTCCGGCCTTAACTTTCTCGGCCTCGGAGTGCAGCCGCCGACCCCTGAGTGGGGTGCGATGCTCAACGACGGGCGATTGTTCTTGCGTAGTGCGCCGCAACTAATGATCTATCCGGGGCTGGCAATTAGTCTCGCGGTGATGGGATTCAACCTGCTCGGAGACGGGCTACGGGATGCGCTTGATCCGAGACTGTAACGATTGCTGATTTCGGAATGCGGATTGGAAGAAAGATTGAGTTTTCTAAATCGAAGTTGCTTGGCGCGAAGCTGAAAGGGTCGCTGTCAATGGCTTGAAAAGAGAGCCGGATTGTGCCGGTGGGCGTGAGCCTCTACGCACTGATAACTCTCGCGCGGTGCTCATAGCGGCTGCCCTTATTCATAAAAAAAGCAGTGACAAGTGACAGTGACGAGTAAGATCAAGTTTTTATCTTGTCACTCCTCACTTGCTACTCGTCACTGCTTTAGAGTTCTCCTTCAGCCAGCGCAACGCCTCCGGCCGCGCGATTGAAGAAGGCACCGAGCCAAGCGTGTAGCCGGCGATCTCCTTCATGAACTTCTCGGCTCCGGCGTGGTCGCCTAAGCCATCGTGCGCGCGCGCGATCATCAGTTTGATAAAGATGTCGTCCGTGTTGGCTTGCTTGAGGTGTTCGAGCGCGGCCTTGAAGTCGCGCTTTTCCAGCAGGATGTAGCCGACCAGATAATGATAGCTCTTCGTGTAAGCGGGGTTCGGGTTGCCGGCCTTTTCCAGTTCGGCGCGAATCCACTCGGCTTGCTGCATCGCGGCGTCGAACTCGCCGATCTTCGCCAGTATCCGCCCGCGCGCATGGCGATAGCGACCCTCCCAGAGCAGCTTATCGGTCTCGGAGTAATCCGGCGAGCGGCGCGACGCCTCGAACCCTTTGCGGTAAGCGTTCGCCGCTTCGACGAGGCGGCCCGCTTCCAGATAGGAACGTCCAAGCGCATCCCAACCCGAACTGATCATGACCCACTCGCGTTCAGCCTCGGCGATGGTGATGGCCTGCTCGTAGTATTTCGCCGCTTCATCGATCTCGCCCTGATGCACGTGGGTGAAGGCGGTGGCGAAAAGGAGACCGGGACGATCCGCGCCCTTCGCGCGTTCCAGCCCCGCGCGGTAATCCGCCCGCGCACCCGCCACGTCGCCGGCAAAAAACTTGGCGTCGCCGCGGCGGCGATAAACGTTGATGTAATCGGGATTGATCTTGAGCGCCCGAGTGTAATACTCAACGGCTTTGTCGAACTGCTGCATCTGCTGGTAAGTGTGCGCGATCAACTGATACGGCTCGGCCTCGTCAGGCAACAGTCGCGCGTAAGCCTCGCGCGCGGCGAGGGCTTGAGGCAACTCGCCGCGCGTGGCGTGGATGAGGCCGAGCGCGCTCTGAGCCGGCGCAAACTTCGGATCAATTTCTATCGCGCGCTTGAATTCCGCCACCGCCTCCGCGCGCCGGTTGGTCGCGTTGTAGAGTTGCGCCAGCCGCACGCGCAGGCGCGCGTCCGTTGGCAAAAGTTTGACGGCCCCCTCCATGTGTTCGACGGCCTTTAAGAGTTGGCTATCAAGCTGCGCTTTCCAGCCCAAGATGAACAAACGTTCCGGCTCACTCACGCCTTCAACCATCTCCGCCGCTTTCCGCATGTGCGGGACAGAATCGCCGGCCAGCCCGTGAAATAAATACGCCAGCGCGAACTTCGGATCAGCCTCGAAGGCTTGTTGAAAAAGGGGCGCGGCCTCCCTCGGTCGCGCTTGATCATACTTCGCCAGTCCCTGCTCGAAGAGACTGCGCGCCTTTTCCGATTGCGTCGTCATGGTCATCTTTCCTCGCTCATCCGCCGCCAGCGCTGGGAACTCTGAATGACAAAGCAGGAAAAAGAGAAAACTCAAAGCAAGTGTGAATCGTCGCATGGCTTTAAATCTCCGTTCGTGGAATGCGGGGGAAACTATCACACATGAAATGACGTGTCGAGACGGTTGCAGAGTCGGAGGTAATCGGCCAGAGACGAGAGGAAGAGGTCAGTACCGCCTGCGGTAGCGCAATGGGATTAAGCTAAGGCTAGCTTTAAGCTCCACAATCAGTTACAAAGCTCAAATGCATATAAAAAAGATTGCCGCATCATCGCACGTCTCCGCGCCACCCTCCACGCTGCGGCGA
>JACCYN010000192.1 GCA_013696465.1 Pyrinomonadaceae bacterium | reverse complement strand
CGCTGCGGGTTTGTAAACGATTTTACGATTGAAGAATTGTTTATCGCCTCTGTCTTCAATGTTCGGAACTATTCGTTGGCGACACCTGCGAGCTTTGCGAGCGGGCTGCGCGGGTTGATTTTGTCTTCGATAACTGCAAATGGAACCAAAACACTTTGGCTGCCAGCCGAGCACGGCAACACGTTGCACTCGCCAAGTATGATTAACAAACCCTTGTCCGTTACGCTAATGTTTTCATAATACTTTGCTTTCGGTTCGATGTATTGCTCATTTAAAGATTGCGCGCCGTGCTGTTGACTTAACATGTCTTTGCAGTAGTCTGACAAAAGGCGAAGGTAGTCTGAACGAGGTTTGAAGAAACTCGCCGCCTTCAGAATCTTGTTACGACGTAAATCGTAATTAATAATAAGCGGATGTTCATACCCGTGTGCCGCGCCCCAACTGTAACCCTCTGCTGTGAAAACGATGCTGATGAAGTCGTTAGAAGCGTAGCTTAATTCATAGCGGATATGGTAATAGTCCTCAATATCGCGCCAATGCTCATGCTTTTCCTTCTCACGATCCCGCGCATCTACTAACGCCTAACTCATCTCTTTGTAGATAAAGCTACGCACCGCTTCGTTAAAGCCAAGAACACGCGCATCGTTTTTACCCTTATCGCTAACGAGTTGTGGATATTCGGCTCTAGCTGAAAACTTATTTTTCGTATGTTGCTTGTTTATCGTCGCGGTCTCGAAACGCAGACCATCGGTCAAGTAAATCTTCTCTTCACTTGGCGCAGGCGTCGGCGAGGGATTATCCGCTTGATTACTGCTCGAAGTCGTTTGTAAGGTTTGCGCGACGGGCGTGTTGTTAACGGAGACGTTCGGCGTCCAAGCGCGTTGGACAAAAATGTACGTTCCGATGCCCAGAAGAAGCGCGACCATAAATGCGTGTCTTGATTTCATGGCATTTTCTCGTAAATAACTTTGCCGTCGAAGATCGTCATCACGGCCTCGGTTTGTAGAATCTCTTGCGGCTTGATCGTCAACAGATCGCGCGAGTGGACGACTAAATCCGCGAGCATTCCCGGCGCGATCTGTCCTTTCTCTTTTTCTTCAAACGAAGCGTAAGCAGATTCGACGGTGTAGCAGCGAATGGCGTCCTGGATTGTGAGGCGTTCTTGCGGCAGCCAGCCGCCTGCGGGGTCGCCGTCGGTTGATTGGCGTGTGACGGCGGCGAACAAGCCGAGATATGGATTCATCGGCTCGACGGGAAAATCCGTGCCGAAGGGAACGCGGACGCCGTGCGATTCCATCATGTGCCACGCATACGCGCCGAGCACGCGGTATTCGCCGAGCCGCGCGCCCGCCCAACGCTTATCCGAGATCGCGTGCGACGGCTGCATCGAAGCGATCACGCCGAGAGCAGCAAAGCGTCTGAAGTCCGCAGGCGCGATGACTTGCGCGTGTTCGATGCGATGACGATGGGAAGGTTTAATTTGATTTGTTGTCCCTAACCCGTTCACATAAATTGTTGGCTCCAGCCCGTCTATAGTTAGGTTTTTCTTTTCGGCTTCCGCAAATCCGTCTAAAGCCATGCGATTTGCTCTATCCCCAATCGCATGAAGCGCAATTTGGAAATCAGCTTTTGCGCGTTCGACGATCATGCGTGTAAGTTCTTCGGGTGAGCGACGCGGGATGCCGGAGTTGTGCGGATCGTCGGCGAAGGGCTGGAGCATCGCCGCTGTGCGTGATCCTAATGTTCCGTCAACGTAGCCTTTGAGCGCGGTCAGGCGCATACAAAGGGGATCGTCCTTAAACGTCGTAAACTCGGCGCGTTGGCGCTTCAGTTCTTCCACCGAACTCTCAAAATTCTGCCATTCGGCGACGCGCACCGTGAGTTTGCCTTGTCCCAAAAGTTCGCGGTAAAGCTTCGTCGTTTCATAACCTGAATTGTCTTGAATCGAAGTTAAGCCGTAACTGCGAGCGTCGCGCAGGGCGCGTTCGATGCCTTGCATCTGTTCGAGGCGCGAAGGCTCAGGCACGATGCGCCCGACGAGCGGGGCGGCAGTCTCTTTCAAAATCCCCGTCGCTTCACCGCTCGCGTCGCGGTCGATCTCGCCGCCTTCGGGCGCTTGCGTCGTGCGCGTGATGTTCGCCTTTTGCAAAGCGAGCGTGTTCGCCCACGAAACGTGGCCGTCAACGCGCTGCAAGAAAACGGGCTTATCAGGCACAACGCGGTCGAGGTCTTGCCGCGTCGGGAACTGATTGCCCCAGAGCGTGTGATCCCATCCGCGCCCCAGCACCCAAGAACCGGCGGGAAGTTCGCGGGCGCGTTGCGCGATTCGCCGCAAGGCTTCATCCAAACTCTGCGCGCCGTTGAGGTCAACGCGCAAAAGCGAAAGTCCGCCTGACGCGAAATGAATGTGCGCGTCGTTGAAGCCGGGCGTTACCAAGCGACCTTTGAGATCAATCGTGCGCGTCGCCCGGTAGTTTCTCGTTACCTCCGCGTTTGTGCCGACAGCGACGATACGATTGTTGTCAATCGCCACGGCTTGCGCGATTGTGCCTTCCGGGTCGGCGGTAAAAATTTTACCGTTGACGAGCAGAAGGCTTGCGCGACGTTGCGTTGCGGCGCGTGAGTCGAATGAGGGAAGAAGAAAAGCGGAGACGAGCGCGAAGACGATGAACGTGCGTAACAGCATAAAATTGAATCCGGTGCGAGCGCGAAATTGAATCAAACGATAATC
>JACCYN010000137.1 GCA_013696465.1 Pyrinomonadaceae bacterium | reverse complement strand
GAAATGTTCTGCTTGAACTAAAGCATAATAGCGGAGGTTCAGATTATGTCTTCACTAATCCGGAAACGGGAAGACCTTATACGGACATCAAAAGGGCCTTCGGCACGGCGTGCCGGTTGGCTGGTATCCGCAATCTGCACTGGCATGATTTACGCCACACATTCGGAACCAGACTCGCTGAAGCAGGACACAGCGAGGCGACAATCGCGGAGTTAATGGGGCACACAGATCCAAAAACCACAAGACGCTACACGCACGGCACAGACCGGGCAAAGCGTACTACTGTAGAGGCAGTGCGACGGTCCACGGAGAATATTTGCCACAACCCTGCCACAAACGAAAAACAGCAACCTGCGTTGGTTGCTGTAAATCGTTGATTTAGTTAATCGAGGCGAGAGGATTTGAACCTCCGACCTCTCGGTCCCGAACCGAGCGCTCTACCAGGCTGAGCCACGCCTCGCCGATTAACCTGTGAATTCTACGTTGTGAAGGATGAAACTGTCAAACTTGCACGTCCCCGACGCTCGCCGCGCGTCTCTTCTCGCGCCGCGATTTGAGATACTCGATGACGGGAGGCAGCAGGCTCAACGCAACGACGACGATCACCACCCACTCGATGTGTTGATCGAGATTCGGGATCAAGCTCCCCAAAAAATAACCCGTCAAGATCATGCTGAAGACCCACAGGAATCCGCCGACGACGTTGTAGACGACGAAACGTCGGTAAGGCATTTGCGCCGCGCCCGCGACAATCGGCGCAAACGTGCGCACGACCGGCACAAAGCGCGCGATGATAATGGTCTTTCCGCCGTACTTTTCATAAAACCCTTGCGCCTTCTGTAAATGGCTGGGGCGAAAGAGCAGCGATTTCTGTCGCGTGAAAATTCGCGGCCCCACTTTTAAGCCGGAATAATATCCGAGCGCATCGCCGACGACCGCCGCCACAAATAATAAGACGAGCAGAATTGCAACATTTAATCCGTTCGCTTTCGCGGCGAAGAGTCCGGCGACGACGAGCAGCGAATCACCCGGCAAAAAGAACCCGACGGCCAGCCCCGTCTCCGCAAAGACGATCAGCGCCAGCCCGATGTATGTGAAGACCGCGCCCTTCGTCGTCAGAAACTCGATGATATGCTTCGGATTGAGAAGCTCTTTAAGGTTATGCAGAAGCTCGATTAACGATTCCATAAAATTTATGCGAACGGAAGAATCAAACGGCGAGAAAATCTACGCGGTCATTTTTTGGCGGCGAGATTTATAAATTCATTACGTCAGTTTTTGTTTTCAGGATTCGATTCCCAACCGTAACGCCCGATGAGCGGCACAAAGGCGCACGCGCCGTGATCCTCATGCTCGTAACCGTTTTCGGTGCGGACGACGCGCACGAGGCGTTGCGCTTCGCGCGTCTCGCCCGTCGGTATGACGAGTTTGCCGCCGATCTTCAATTGCGCGAGCAAAGGTTCGGGAACGTGTGGGCCGCCCGCGGCGACGAGCACGCCGTCATATGGCGCGTGCGCGCTCCAGCCGAGCGTGCCGTCGAAACATTTAACGGTCGCGTTGTAAATGTTAAGACTGCGGATGCGCGCTTGCGCTTCGCGCGCGAGTTCCGCGATGCGCTCGATTGAATAGACTTGTCCGGCGGCGCTAGCGAGAACGGCCGTTTGATAACCGGAGCCTGCGCCGATCTCAAGCACGCGGCTGCGCTCATCCGATTCTAAAAGTTCGGTCATGCGCGCGACAATGTAGGGCTGCGAAATGGTTTGCCCGGCGGCGATGGGTAAGGCGTGGTCGCCGTAGGCGCGCGAGGAAAGGGCTTCAGGCACGAAGAGGTGACGTGGCACATCGAGCATCGCGCGCAACACCCGTTCGCTTTTTATTCCGTAATGATCGCGTAGACGTTCGACCATGCGCTGGCGCGGCAGGCGAAACTCAGAATTGGAACTGCCGATTGATTGCGATGAAGTGCTCAATTGTTTCCTGAAGATTCGTTTTTCAGACGCGCCCGACCGTCTGATCTTCGTCCGCGTGTAGAGGGCCGTCAACGTTCATTGAATTCCATTTTTCAAGCGCGGCGAGAGAGCGGTGATCAGTCATGTCGCTGCGCATCGGCGTGACGGAGACGAGACCTTCTTCGACGGCCGTGTAATCCGTGTCTTCCGGGGCGTTCCAACGAATGATCTCCTCCCCGATCCAATAATAAGCTTTGCCGCGCGGATCGATGTGTTCGCTAATGACGGGTCGGGCATTCTTAATTCCCTGCTTCGTCACGCGCACACCGCGAACGGGGCCAGGCGGAATGTTGATATTGAGCAACGTGCCTTCCGGCAAACCCTCGCGTAGCACGCGCTCGACGATGATGCGGGCGAACCGGGACGCTTCCGTGAAGTCGAAGTTTTCCCGCGTCACAAGACTGAAAGCGATTCCGGGCACACCTAAGATCGTCGCTTCGAGCGCGCCCGCCACCGTCCCCGAATAACTCGCGTCGTCGCCCAAGTTGCCGCCGTAATTGATGCCTGACACGCAGATGTCGGGGCGACACTCGCTCGTTAAGATTTGGTTTAAGGCAAGCGTCACGCAATCAGTGGGCGTGCCGTCAACCGTCCAATGGCGCTTGTCAATTTGACGAATGCGGAGCGGACGCGAAAGCGTCAGGCTGTGCGATGCGCCGCTCATCTCGGAAGCGGGCGCGACTACGAAAACGTCTCCGATTTCGCGTAGCGCCGCTTCAACCTTTTCAAGACCTTCGGAATGAATGCCGTCGTCGTTGGTAAGTAAAATGCGTGTCATAAAACCCGATGTGCATTACACCCTAAAGAGTGGAATAATTCAAGCGCGGCGAAATTTCATCGTAATGATTTCGTGAGAAGCGCATTTCCCACAAACGAGAAATAAAACCCCCGCGCTATCGGCACGTTATAATCGAAGCGCGAGGCGTTACGCTCTATGGATGCCCACACGAATACTGCCAGCGCGACCGCGCGATTGATCGCTCATAGTCTCGTCTGGCTTTCGCGCGATGAGCGGCGCGGCAGATTCGTGCCGCCGCGCGTCGCCCAATTGAGTTACGCGCTTGTCGAAGGGGATGAGGACACGGATTGGCGCTATCGCTTGTTGCACCACGCGGAGACGCGCCCCGCAATCGCTTTCGCCGAACGCCTTGCGCTTCCCGGCATCCAACTCCACTGGGCTGTGCGCAAACTTTTCCTCGAAGAAGCGGCGTGCGACGCGCTCACCGCAAACGCCGAACAGATCGTCATCATCGGCGCAGGATTAGACACTCTCGCCTTGCGATTGCACAAAGAGTTTACGAGCTGTCGCTTTATCGAGATCGATCACCCGGCGACGCAGCGCGCAAAGCTTGAAAGCTTAAACCGGATAAAGGCAACCCAAGAAGTTGCGCCCGCCGCAAATCTTCATTTCCTCTCTGCTGATCTCGCAACTCAACCGCTCGATGAAGTTTTACTTGAGAGCGGTTTTTTTCGCAGAAACGTCAAGAGCTTGTTCGTCGCCGAAGGCGTGTTGATGTATCTTGAGATGCTGGACGTAAAGGAGCTTTTCGCCGCCGTGCGACGTTTGAGCGGCGCGGGCAGTCGCTTTGCGTGGACGTTTATGGAGACGCTCGACGAAGGCGGCATCGCATTTCGCAACTCGACGAGCCTTATCAACAGATGGTTGCGCGGGCGCGGCGAAAAATTCAAATCAAGCTTCGCGCGCAAAGAGATCGAGCCGTTCCTGCATACGCACGATTTCAAATTGCGCGAAACAGTGTGCGCCGAGACGTTGCGCCGCCGCTATCTTGCGCCCGCCGGTCTTGAGTTCCTCGCGCTCGCCGAAGGCGAGTGCATCGTTATTGCTGAGACATAGTGATGCGCAGACGCTTAAGATGTCACATTACGATGTTTCTCTTCTAATGGATTCGCCACAGCTTAGTAATTTCTCGAATCTCCGCCATGCTTACTTTCAACGACATCCATTCGCAATTGAACTTGACTCAGATGCGGCGTCATCTCAAGCCCGCATCGCTCGCCGAGCTACAAGAGATCGTGCGTGATGCTGCGGAAGCGGGCGGGGCGCTTGCCGTCGCGGGCGGGCGACATGCGATGGGCGGTCAACAATTCGCTGCCGGAGAAACGCTCCTCGACACTTCGCGGCTGAACCGCGTGCTCCACTTCGATCCGGCGGGCGCGACGGTTGAAGTCGAAGCCGGAATCGAATGGACGAAATTGATCGAAGAACTTTCGGAGCGACAGCGCAACGCTCCGCGACAATTCTCGATTATTCAAAAGCAGACGGGCGCGAATCGTCTCAGCATCGGCGGCGCGCTCGCGGCAAACGCGCATGGCAGAGGTTTGCGACTTAAACCTTTGATCGGCGATGTTGAATCTTTCACTCTTGTTGACGCGAGCGGCGAAGCGCGCCGTTGCAGCCGCGAGGAAAACTACGATCTGTTTCGTTTGTGCATCGGCGGCTACGGATTGTTCGGCATCATCGCCCGCGTGCGTCTGCGCCTCGCCCCGCGCCGGAAGTTGCAACGCACGGTTGAGATCACGGATTTGACCCGCATCGCGCAGAACTTCGACGAACGACTCGCGGAAGATTTTGAGTACGGCGATTTTCAGTTTATGACTGACAGCGCGGCGGACGGGTTTATGCACGCCGGGGTGCTTTCCTGTTATCGCCCCATCGCCGACGATACGCCACTTTCCGCCACGAACCTCGAATTGAGCGAAGCCGGTTGGGGCGAACTTCTCTACCTGGCCCACGCCGACCGCGCCCAAGCTTTTCGCCTTTACGCTCAACACTACCTTGCGACGCACAACCAAATCTACTACTCGGACACGCATCAACTAAGCGTTTATCTCGACGATTACCACCGCGAAATTGATCGCCGCACAAATGCAGACGTGAAAGGGAGCGAGATGATCACGGAAGCCTACGTGCCGCGCGAATCGCTCACACAGTTTATGGAAACGATGCGCGAAGATTTCCGCCGCCACAGTGTTGACTTCATCTACGGCACGATTCGTCTCATCGAGCGGGACGACGAAAGCTACCTCGCGTGGGCGCGCGAAGATTACGCCTGCGTGATCTTCAACTTGCATGTGCGTCATGATGCGGACGGATTAGCTAAAGCGCAAGCGGACTTTCGTCGCATCATTGATCGCGCGATTGAGATGCGCGGAAGTTTCTATCTCACTTATCACGCTTGGGCGACGCGCGAACAGGTTTTAGCTTGCTATCCGCAGTTCCCTCAGTTCTTGTGCTTAAAGCGACAATGCGATCCTCGCGAGCTTTTTCAAAGCGATTGGTATCGTCACTACAAAATGATGTTTGCCGAAGAATTAAAATGAGATCGCAGTGAAGACAGAGAAAGAGCTTCGTCAGCTTTGACGATTAACCTGACAGAGAAACGAACAAGACAAGCTTGACCAAAAGTTCGAGGCCGTTGTGAAGAATTCTTCACAACGGCCTCGATGTTTGAAGCAATGAGATTGAACGAAAGATTGATTAAACGCTTGCGGTCGGCGTTTCTTCCTTCTTGCGGCTCAAGCCTTTAATCTGTACGGGCTTGTCGGCCGGAGCTTTGCCTTTATTGAGAACCATGTCTTGGTAAAGCTTGCGCATCATCGCCGCTTCTTCAGCCGCCGTTTTCGGCCCTGCCATTTCAGGCTTATTTGGGCGTTGCAGATCCGTTTCGTTGAGGATGAGGCTGACCGCGCTCTCGTTCAACTCGACCTCTTTGCCTTTGGCAAAAATCTCGTGGCGACCATTCTCTTTGTACCACTTCGCCACGGTCGCGTTCATGTGCATTTGCTCGATGATATTGCGCCAGCCGATGCCGGTGTTGTAAGCGCAGAAAGAGATTTCGCCTTCTTGCGTGCCGTAAGGGATGATGCACATCTCGGTGCGGCGGAAGTCGTAGTTGAATAAATCTTGGAACCACATCCCGGCGATGAAGAGGAAGTTCCAACGATCCGAACGACGCTTCTCGATGTCTTCCGTCGTGCGGTTGCCTTCAACCTTGCCGTAATTTTTCCCTGTTAAGCCGAACGACTTGTCGAACTTCTTGAAGAGTTCGTGAAGCGTAAAGTTAGACGGCGATTTGTACGGGTTGTAGTGCTTCAAGAGGGTCAAGCCCATCATCAAGTTTGACATCCACTTACCGCGCGCCGCGTCCGTGATCTTCTGCATGTCGCGCACGAGTCCCGGAATGTTCAAAAACTCCGGCACGGGTCGCATCTCTTTCGTATCTTTGTCGATCATCACGGCCGTTCCGACGCCACAGTTCGGGTGGCAGCCGCAGGAGACTTGCCCCCATTCGGCCTCGGGGCCGTGGACGAGATCGGCAAAGTCCGCGAACGCGCCCATCAACGAAAGCGGAAACCAATCGCGCGTCGGCTCGGTGATGCCGACCTGTTTTTTCACGTCGTAGGCAAGGTGCGACAGAGTGTAACGCTGCTGCATCCGGCGCTCTTCCGTAATCTCTTCGTCGCGTCCGGTGAATGAGACAGGTTGGAACGAAAGAAACGCGATCTTCCTCGGATTGTCGAGCGCGAAGCGGACGATTGAACCGACCTGATCGTTGTTGATGCCGTTGACCAAAGTTGTCACAAGCACGATCTCAACTCCAGCTTCGTGCAAATTATCAATCGCGCGAAGTTTTACGTCGAAGAGGTTGCCGACTTGACGATGCGAGTTCGCGTCGTTGCCGATGCCGTCGAATTGAAGATATGCGTAGCGAAGTCCGGCTTCGGCCGCCTGCTTCGCAAACTCTTTTGATTTGGCAAACTCGATGCCGTTCGTCGCGCACTGTACGGAGTTGTAACCGACTTTGCGCGAATAGCGAATCGCTTCGAGGAAGTGTGGCGAAATGGTCGGTTCGCCGCCGGAGAATTGCACGCTCATCTGGCGGCGCGGCTTAATCGAGATCGCTTTGTCGAGAATGTCTTTCACGTCTTCCAGCGAAAGCTCGTGGACGAAGCCGACCTGATTGGCGTCCATGAAGCACGGGTCGCACATCATGTTGCAACGGTTCGTGAGATCAACGGTTAAAACCGATCCGCGACCGTACTTGATCGTTGACGATCCGTGATTGTGCAACTTCTCGTCGTTGTGCGCTTGAATGTCGCGGCCGGGAAACATCGCCTCGATGTGCGAAAGAAACTTCACGTCCATTGCCATGATGTCCTCGAAGTGGCCGTGGATGGGGCAATCTTTAACCATCCACACTTCGCCGTCGCGCTCGATGATCTGCGCTTTGATCTCGCCGACTTTTTCGTTGACGAGTTCCGTGTAATCAATTTGCGGTTGGCTCAAAATCCGCTCGCGTGCTTCGATCACGCACTTCGGGCAAAGTGAATCGGTCGTGCGCGGCCACCCAAGGGTCGGCTTCGACTTCTGCCATGATTTGAGGAGCGGCTTGTCAGACCACTTCGGCGTAAACGATGGATTCGGACGATACTTGTTGAAGAATTGAATCGCATTGAACATGCCACCGGCAAAGGTGGTCAATCCTTTTTCAACGTGCTTGATAGGTCGCATTTTTCTTCCTTCTCTGAACTGTAAAATTGCCAGACTTACACGCTTCAGCAAGCCGAAAAAGAACTTGCCTGCGGCGCCTTAGCTGAAAAATAAAAGTGATAACGCTCGAACGCCAGCCGGACTATTTTGAATGCTTTCGGAGTGTGCGCTGCCCGTTAAAACAATCTGTAAACGGGCATCAAGGGAGACGTTAGCAGGATTGCATCTTACAGATTGATGCACGAAACCGCAAGGTTTCACGCTTCACTCTATGTTGAATGCCAACGACCGGCACCGCCCGCTTTAAAACATGAGCCGGAGAAACCACGTTCTGCAGCCATAATCGGCAGCATAAGTTAGGATTTTACGAGCAATTTACGTTCCTCGTTCAATGTCAGGAGCAAAACTCTTGATATACGCCTGTTTATCTGGGAGAGCGGGGTTTATTTTGGAGTTAACTCATGAACAAACAGCGTGTCATGAAGCACCGTTATGCGCAAAACAGAATTACCGTGTGTCATTGAGACACACGGTAATTCTGTTTTGCGGAATTTTCGTTTATTACAAATCAAGTTTGTAGTTGGCCAACAAAGCAGTCGAACATTCGCCGCGTCGCGCTCGATGAACAAACGAGATTATCGCGGCGCGTAGTATCCGGCGCGAGTGATGGCACGGAGATTTCCTTGAATGGTGCGGACGTTGACTCGGCGAAACTTTCCGTTGCGCGTTTTATCGAGCGGCGAGTAGTAGAGCGCGTACTGGCTTCGTAGTTCGTCGGCAACTTCCACGTAAACTCGGTTAAGACCTTCAAAGCTCTCCGGTTTGTAGAAGCGTCCGCCGGTCGCGGTGGTAAGCCTTTCGAGGTTACTTTCGCTCGCGTCAAGCACTTCAAGGCCTTGACGCAGAGCGTCAATGCGCAGTTCGTTGAAGCGCACGACGGAAGACGTGCCGCCCAAAAGCGTTTGAAGTTCCGCTTGCTTTTTGGCGCGCTCGATCTCGGTGTTGCCGATCACGTAGAGAGTAGCCTGCGCGCCGAGCAATGAGCGCAGCACCGTGTTGGGCGTCGAGCGTCCGCGTCCGCTATCAATGCCGTCGGTTAAGACGACGATGGCATGACGCCGCGAAGCGCCGGAGAATTGTTCGCGCGCGGCGAGATGAAGCGCGTCGTTGAATTGCGTGAACACGCCGGGCGTGATTCGTCGCAACGCGCGACGCAATTGAAGGCGGCTCTGTGTCCAATCAAGCAGCAACTCAATGCGGTCGTCGAATTTGATCAAACTTATGCGATCTTCGGGCGCGAGTCGGGCGGCGAACTCTTCCGCCGCGCGTCGAAAATCGTCGAGGTTCGACGCCACGCTCGACGAAGCGTCAATCATTAACACCACGTCAACGGGCACTTGCCTCAGCGCGAGATCGCTCAAGGGCTGTTCGCGTCCGTCTTCGTAAATCCTAAAATCTTCACGCTTCAATGAAGTGACGAGTTGCCCTTGCGCGTTGCGCACGGTGACGGGCAGCAACACCTCGCTCGTCGTCACGGAGATCACATCGTCTTCGTCAACTTCAACCGGACGTTGCCCGGTTGCGGCGGGAGTTGGAGTCGGCGGCGGTGGTGGTGGCGGCAATCCGAACGGGCGTTGCGCGAAGACATTCGGCGGCAGAAGGCATAACGCCAGAAGCGCGCGCCGCAATAATTTTTGACAAGTTACTGGTGAAAGAAACATGAGCGCGCTTTAATTCCCGGAATTGGACGACGTTCGAGACGCATCGTCGCTTCCATCACTCATCGCCTCTTTCATCGCGGAGATAACTTTCTCGCTTACGCGGCGGCGGCGGAGTTCCGCGAGTTTCGTGGGGGACAGATCAAAGTCGGACGGCGACGCTTCGATGCGGCGGATGATCGTGCCTTCGGAGAAACCGGCGTTGATCATTTCGATCACGCCCTCGTTCGTCAAGGTCGGAGTGCGCTCAAGCTTCGGCTCCGCTCCGCCTTCGGACGGCGGACGTATGATGCGCACGGTGGCGCTCCCCGTCGTTTGTGTGTCGCCGCTTGCGCCGCCGTTTAAGCCCCCTCCGCGCGTGCGGCTCTGCGAACTGCCGCCCGATCCGAAGATGTTCGTGTCTCCTCCGCCGGAGCGCCCCATCTGCGCGCGCCCTTCGTTGAAAAAAGAATCGTCCTCTTCGTCCCAATCGCCGTTCGCCGTTTCAGCCGCTGCGGAGCGCGCGATCATCGCCAGAATGATGCGCTCGCTGACGCCGTTTCTTTTGAGCTGCACGAGGGCGTCGGGCGAGAGATCGAAGCGCGTGGGACGCGAGCGGATGATCGCCGTCACAGCTTTCTCACTGAACTTCGCGCGCACCAACTTAACGACGGAAGCGTTGGTCAACAACTCCTCCGAAGCTTGATTTGCGCTCTGCCCGAACGCGGAATTGAAGTTAAGCACCACGCACAGGAAAGTTGCGAGCACGAAGAAAAGAAAATTCGCTTGCGCGCTTCGTTTAATCATCGCCGTTCTCTTTCTCTCACCGCGGAGACGCAACTGCCGCCACGCCGTTTTCCGTCGCTCGGACGGTGGCGTTCGTTTGGCCGTAGCGCGCGCTGATGCGGCGCACGTAGTTGCGCGTTTCGCGGTACGGCGGAACGCGGTGCCCGTATTTCATCACCGCGCCTTCCCCGGCATTATAACTCGCCAGCACCAACTCCACACGGTTGTTAAAGCGGCGGAGCAATTCTTTGAGGTATTTCGTGCCGCCCATGATGTTCTGCGCCGGATCGAAGGCGCTTCGCACGCCGAATCGGGCGGCCGTTCCCGGCATCAGTTGCATCAATCCCATCGCGCCCTTCGGACTTACGACGCGCGAATTGAAATGCGATTCCTGTTCCATCACGCAGAAGACGAGATACGGGTCAACGCCGAAGCGTTCGCCGTTCTGATGGATGAGGCGATCAATCCCTTTGTTGCCTGTGCTCCAACCGCGCACAGTTCTTCGCCCGCCCGCGCGCGCCGCGTCTGTTGCCGCAACCGCTACCGGCGCTTCGCGCTCAACGCGCTCAACGCGCGCGCGGTCAAGAAAGATCGAAAGTGCACCGCGACGATACCACACGCCCGCCGCCGTCTCGCTCGCCTCGTCAGCTTCGACCCTCGCCCCACCGACAAGATGAATCCACACAGCTTGCGCTACCGTTTCCGTCTGCGCTGAACTTTCAACGTCAACGACTTTCGCGCGCGCCGTGCCGCTTCGTCCTGCGATCTCTTCGTTCGGCTTCGGGCGGTTGACGGATTTCACGCGCGCACGCTCAAGCAAATACGTGACGCCGCCCTGCCTGTACCACACGCCCTGTGCGTCTTCCCAAGCCTCATCAACCGTGATCACAGTGCCGTCAATTAAACGTACTTCGTCGGCTGACGCGATTTGAGTTGTGACGAGGAGAAACGCGGCGAGAGTGAAAGCTTGCGCGACGAAGAAAACGATTCGCCCTTTGTTCGTTCGCGCGTTGCGCGTGCGTGACTTAAAGTTGAAGGGGATCAGCATGGGGGTGCTCCGTTAAATTGCGCGGCTCATCAACCGAGGTAAAATTATGACTCGCGCCGAAGTAGTTGCGCCAAGCTTTATCAACGATTTTGGGGGTGATCTCCAAAGCTTGGTTCTGGAAAAGGCAGATGTCGGTGATGCGGTCGAGCAAGTCGCGCGGCTCGCACGCTTTCATCTGCCGGTGTTCGATCATGTAGTTGTTCAAAATGTGATCGAGGGATTCGCGCGTGGCCTCCATGCCGCGCACGAATGAAGCGCGCTTGAAAATCTCGACATAGACGGAGGGCGTCGGCGGCTCTACGCGCGCGCGATAACCCATCCGGCGCAGAAACGCTTCGTCAACTAAATCTTTCTCATCGAGGTTCGTTGAGAAAATGATCAACTGCTCAAACGGCACTTCGATCTTTTTGCCTGTAGCGAGCGTGAGGTAATCAACGCGACGCTCCAACGGCACGATCCACCGGTTAAGCAATTCGTGCGGCGCGACTCTCTGGCGTCCGAAGTCGTCAACGACGAGCGTGCCGCCGTTCGACTTCATCTGAAACGGAGCTTCGTAGAACCTCGCCGTTTCGCTCCACTGCAAATCCGCGTCTTCAAGCGTCAGTTCGCCGCCGACGACGACGAGCGGGCGGCGGATGGCGATCCAGCGACGATCATGTTCGCCGAAGGATTCAACATCTGACGCGCTTTTATGATTGTGCGCGTCGTAAACGCGGATGATCTGATTATCAATTTCGATGGCGTAGGGAATCCAGATCACTCCGTCGAGCGCGTTGTTGATGCGCTCGGCGATAGAAGTTTTACCTGTACCGGGAGGGCCGGTGAGAAACATCGAACGCCGTGAATTGACGACGCAGCCCAAGGTTTCAAGCAGCGAATCCGGCAGCACGAGATCGCGCATTGCAGCGCGCATCGTCTCCATCGAGGCGCGCGTTGCGGGGACGGCTTGCAGGCGCATCATGTGATTGTAATCGGCGAGCGAGACGGGCGCGGCGCCCGTGTAGCCGCATGAGTTCAGCAGATTCTTGACGCGCTCCCAGCCGCGTTCGAGCATCGCGTAACGGGTCGCGCCCATCGCCGCCTGCACGCGCACTTCAATGAGCTTCTCGCGGTAAAGCCTTTGCAACAATTCTTCGGCAAGCGAGCGCGGAAGGTGCATCCGCTCGGCGACGAGCGCGGTGGTCGGATCAGACAGAATCGAGACGTGCTTGAGGGCGAGATCGCACAGGAAACTCTCCGGCACGTCCGTCTCCGTCAAACTTTCGGGCGCGGGCGGCGCGAATTGAACGAGCGATTCATTCATCATTCCGGCTTGCGGGAAAATTTCCGTTTCTGTTGCTGCGTATGTCATCGAATGCACCTATGCGAGAAAGGATGGGACGTTTCGCGCTACCCGTTACGGGACGCGCGAGTTTTTTAGTTTCTTCGCGCCGTCATGTCGTTCGGAACGGAAGCGAGCGCGAGGCGCGTGGATTCGGCTTCTGCGTCGCGCCCCGTGTGTTTGTAAAGATCGACAAGGCGACGCAACACGAGATTCGAGTTCGGTTGCAAGCGACGCGCCGCTTCATACTCTCTGATCGCTTCCGAGTTTTGGCCTCCGCGGGCGAACAAAGCCGCGATGTTGAGATGTCCGGTGAGTTCGCCGTTGGCTTTCGTGAAGTTGCGCAGCGCATCGTCGTACTTGCCAAGTCGAAACTGCGCGAGCGCGAGATTGTTCAAAACTCTTTCGTCCTGTGGCGCAAGCCGCGCGGCACGCTTAAGGCGATCAACGGCGCGGCGATAGTTGCCGCTCAGGTAAAGCGAGTAACCGAGATTGTTGAGCGTCTCCACGTCGTCCGGCGCGTGGTCGAGCGCGTCTCCGTAAGAATTCTTCGCGCGCTCGGTCAAGCCTTTGCGGTCGTAGGCGACGCCGAGCAAGTTGTGCGCTTCCTTGAGGCGCGGATCAATCGCGGCGGCGCGTGAGAGTTGCGTGATCGCTTCGCTCAAGCGATCTTTAGCGAGCAGAGCGCGCCCGCGTTCAAGGTGATCGCGCGCTGTGCCCCCGCCTTCATCGTTCGACTTGTCCTCTTCGCCCGAACGCGCATCTTGCACGCGCAGCAGCCCCGTGCTCTCGAATCTTTCTACGTCGCGCTCACTAAGACGTTCAAGCTTGCCGTCTTTTTTGCCGCCGCCGAAGACGCGACCAATAGCGCGGAACGGCGATTTGAGGGCGCGCGCGAAACGGTTGCCGCGCTTCTTCCCTTCTTTCCCTTCCGTCGTGCCCGTCTGCGAGCCGCTTGCGGCGACGACGTTTGCCGCGTCGTCGCCGTTCATCTCGTTCGTCTCCGCGCTGTGGAAAAGCGCGATCCCAATGGCGAGCAGGAAGGCGGTCAGGCAACAGATGATCGTGGTGCGTTTCGTGCGCATAACATTTACTCCTTAAGTAACGCAGGTTACATTTTGCCAAACGTATCAATCAGGTTGAGCGCAGCCGGGCCGAGGATGACAATGAACAATGTCGGGAAGAGAAAAAGCGCGAGCGGCAGCAACAGTTTGACGGCCGCTTTCTGCGCCGCCTGCTCCGCGCGCTGGCGTCGCTTCGTGCGTAAACTGTCAGAATAGATGCGGACGGCGCGGGCGATTGATGTGCCGAAGCGGTCGGCTTGAATGAGCATTGCGACGAGACTTTGCAAATCGTCTACCCCTGTGCGCTCCGCGAGGTTGCGCAACGCTTCGTCGCGTTCGCGCCCGACGCGAATCTCTAAATTCGTTAACTCAAATTCTTCGCTGATCTCTGGGTGCGCAATTCTCATTTCTTCGCCGACGCGGACGAGCGCCGCGTTCAAACCGAGACCGGCTTCAATCGAGACGACCAACAGATCGAGCGCGTCAGCCAACCCCCAACGCACGCGCTGCTGGCGACCTTTGATCAACTTCCGCAAGCCGTAGCGCGGTAGAAAGAAGCCAGCGACGAACGCGACGAGCATCCACAACAGCGCGCTGCTCAAGGGACGCGCGAGCCACATGCAGACGAGCGCGACGATGGCCGGAAAACTGAACAACGCCGTGAGTTGAATCGCGCGGAAAATGACGGGCGCGGCGGGCGAGCGATAGCCCGCTTGCATAAGTTGTTTTTGCAGCTTGTGCGCCTCGGCGGCCGACGGCGGCGCAAGCCGACTAAACGGCTTTGCCATGCGCTCGGCGACGCCCGCCACCGCGTTGCTCTCGACATGGCCGACGCTTGACGGCGCGACGGCCGCGCCATGCACTTCGCCCAACCGCTTAAGGCGCTCGGTCGCCGCGCTCTGTGGTCGATACAGCAGCCAGTAGAGACTCATCACACCGAGCGTGATCGCGGCGAAAGTTGAAATTGCGACGATGAAAACCATAGTTTTAACCATTGAGCAGTAAGCAGTGAGCAGGGGAAGAACGCAGTCTTTAGTTTTTACTGCTTACCGCTCACGGCTTACGGCTTACTAAATTTTAATGTTCAAAATCTTGCGGATAATCAACATGCCCATCGTTTGCATGAAGAGGGCGGCGAAGATGAGTTTGTGACCGCGCGGGTCAGTCCAGAGTACGCTCATGTATTCCGGGTTCATCACCGTAACGGCGAGGGCGACAAAGACGGGCAAGCCGCACAGAATCCACGCCGACATACGTGAGCTGGTCGTTAAAGTTTTGAGATCGCCCATGATGCGGAAGCGTTCGCGGATCGTGTGCGCCACTTTCTCTAAAATCTCGGCGAGGTTGCCGCCCGTTTCGCGCTGAATCATGATCGCCGTAATGCACATCCGCAGATCAAGCAGCGGAATGCGGGCGGCGAGGTTGTCGAGCGCAAGTTTGACGGAGAGACCGAGATTCTGCTCTTCGTAAGTTTTGCGGAACTCTCCAGCGATGGGGTCGGGCATTTCGTTGGCGATCATCTGCAAACTCTCGGAGAAGGCGTGCCCGGCGGAGAGGGCGCGGCTCATCAGTTCGAGCGCGTCGGGCAACTGCTCCAAGAATTTATCAAGTCGCTGTTTGCGTTTCCACCAGACATGAACAATTGGCAGGGCGGAGGCGGCACAACCCGCGAGGATCGTCAACAGCCATGAAAGCGAAACCATCGAGACGGCCATCGCCGCGAGCATCCCCGCCATCGCCGAGAACATCAACAAGCGCACTACGGTGATGTCCAAGTCGGCTTGCTCGATCATACGACGCAGACGCGAGGCGACGGTGAGATGCAGCAGCAGGCGGTTCAACACCGGAATCTCGCTCATCAACTCTTCGCGTGCGAGACGCACTTCCGTATCCGTCGAATCCGCCGAGAAAAGCAGCGTGTCGGCAAGGCGCTGTCTGAGTTGCGTGCGTCGGGCTTCCGACTTTCTTGTGGAAAGCAGGTAAACGCCAAGCGTCAGAAACAAACAGAAGAGAAAGACGAAAAACGGAACCATCCTAAACCTCCTCGAAGAAGACGCGCGGCAGTTGCATTCCGTAAACCTTGAGCCGCTCGGCGAAGCGCGGGCGCACGCCCGTCGGTTTGAAGCGGCCGAGAACTTTGCCGTCTTTATCCATGCCTTTGCGCTCGAATTGGAAAATCTCCTGCATCGTGATCGTCTCGCCTTCCATGCCCGTGACTTCCGAGATCGAAGTGACGCGGCGCGTGCCGTCCGAGAGGCGCGCGGCTTGGATGACGAGACTGATCGCCGACGTGATCTGCTGGCGCATTGCTCGGTCGGAAAGCCTCATCCCCGTCATCTGAATCATTGTCTCAAGGCGCGTTAAAGCGTCGCGCGGCGTATTGGCGTGGACGGTCGTCAAACTCCCGTCGTGACCCGTATTCATCGCTTGCAGCATGTCAATTGCTTCGCCGCCACGCACCTCGCCGATCACAATGCGGTCGGGGCGCATACGAAGCGCGTTTTTTACTAAGTCGCGCTGCGTGACTTCACCCTTGCCCTCGATATTCGGCGGGCGAGTTTCGAGGCGGACGACGTGCGGTTGTTGCAACTGCAACTCTGCCGAGTCTTCAATGGTGACGATGCGCTGATCTTCTTGAATGTAAGCCGAGAGCGCATTCAGAAGCGTCGTCTTACCTGCACCCGTGCCGCCGGAGATCAAAATATTGAGCCGCGCTTTGACGCACATTTCAAACATATCGGCGATGTCTTTGGTGAGCGCCTCTTTCTCGATCAACTTCTCCATCCGCAAAGGTTCTGCGCCGAAGCGACGAATCGAGAGCACGGGGCCGTCCAAGGCGAGCGGCGGGATGATGGCGTTAACGCGCGAGCCGTCTTGGAGGCGCGCGTCAACCATCGGCGATGACTCGTCAATGCGGCGGCCGACCGTCGAGACGATGCGCTCGATGACGCGCATGAGGTGCTCGTCGTCTTTGAATTTCACTTCCGTCTGTTCGAGTTTGCCACGACGCTCGATAAAGACTCGGTGCGGCGAGTTAACGAGAATGTCGGAGATAGTCGGGTCAGCTAAGAGAGGTTCGAGCGGGCCCAAGCCGAACAACTCGTGGCGCACTTCGCCGACGAGTCGTTCGCGGTCGTTGGAAGAGAGCGGCGCGTTTTCCGTCGCTAATACTTCTTCGGCAAGCCGCGCCACTTCCGCGTGGAGTTGATCGGGCGAAAGCTGGTTGAGCTTCGTCAAATCCATGCGGTTGATGATCGCGCGGTGAAGACGCGCCTTCATCTCTTGAAAGAGTTGGTGGCCGGATGCTGCGGCTTCTTCGCCCGCCGCGGCGCGACCCAAGATCACGCCGGGGGCTTGAGTGTCTCTAACTAATCTTTCGCGTAGCGCCATGATTTTATTCTGCTAACGATTTCAGATTTGGAATTCTGCGTTCGAGATGAATTCAAAACTCGACGGTTCACGCCCGGTCGAGCGTCGCGTGCAGATCGAATTTCGGTTCGGGCCGCTGCGCTTTTTGGCGACGGAACAATTTCGCCCATGCGTTGCGGCGTTCGTCAATCGCCATTGCCGGAAAAGGAACATTCGCGCTTTCGCCGCAGACGGCGTGCGCGATGCTGCGAATCTCTGCGGCCAGCTTCGACGCGGCGTCCGAGTTGACGAGCGGTTGACCGAGATTGATCGAGTTGACGGCCGCGCGGTAATCGCTTTGCACGAAGCCGACAACTTTCTCGCCTAAAAATCTCTCGACCTG
>JACCYN010000131.1 GCA_013696465.1 Pyrinomonadaceae bacterium | reverse complement strand
CAACATCAAGGTCTGGGAGATGTTTTCATTCAATCGTCCGCCCGCGCTCTTGACTTGCACTCTCGATGAGAGAGGGCGAGGGACGCGGGCGGGAGTCTTGCAAAAGTTAAAACGTCGGCAACTTAATTGTTGCAACCGAAACTGCCCTTTATAGCTGTGAGAAGTCTCTGAGCAATTCCATCTTGTCGCGCAGCGCCGAGTTCAACATTTCCTCGGAAACATCGTCGTAAGGATTGCGTCGCAGTTCGTCGAGCGAATCGTTCACCGCTTCGTCAATGGTCACCATCGCGCGGTCAAATGTTTCCAAGTCGCGCCGTGACCAACGTGCCTTGCGATACTCAATACGCTGCTGCAAATACTGCAAACTCGATTGCTGCTGGCGCACATAATCCTCCGGGTTGAAGGCGGCGTTGCGCATCGCCCCGCCCGTCGTCGCGCTTGCAAGATTCCTTTCAACGCTCGCCGTATTAGCCGAAGACGCATCACCACCCGGCAAGCGACGCACGCCAAGTGCAGTAGAGATGGCGACGACGATGGCGATGCTCGCCACGGCCGCGCTCAACTGCGCGAACGAAAGTTCCCAGCGCTTGTGCAATGTGCGCGCCCAAAAGCCTTCGCCTCCTGCCCTCGCGGTTGTGCTTCTGCCCGCCGCCGCCGCTGCCGCCGTTTTGCGAGACGCTTGTTGTTCGCCCTCGATCTCGTTAACGATGCGCGCCCACAGAGCCGCCGTGTTCGGCGGGGCGGCGTGGACGACTCCGCGTTCGGCGCGGGCGACTTCGATAATCTGGTGAACGTCTTCGCGCACGCTTGCGCACGCTAAACAATCTTGTAGATGATCGTTAAATAGTTGATCGTCTTCGCCGCTTAATGTTCCGCCGAGGAAATCGTCAAGCAGTTCCGAACACTTATTGCAGTTCATCTTGGGTACAACCTCTTACATGAGTTTGCAAGTCCGCTTCTTGGAGGAAATCAACTTGCGATCTTTTTCTTTCAGACTAGGAGGCGGGAGAAGCGCTTGAGAGATTTTCATCTCAAAAACCCCTTCTCCTTAGTTTTAATCGTCTCGCCTGTCAGGAAGGTTCAGGCTAAAAATGCGAACATTGTTTGAAGCTACTCCCGCGTCTTCTGTTGCCTGAGTAGCCCGCGTAATTTCATGCGCGCCTTGTGTAGCTGCGACTTCGACGTTCCGACCGAGACGCCGAGCATCCGCGCGATCTCTTCGTGCTCGTGCCCTTCGATGTCGTGCAGGATGAAGACGGTGCGGTAACCCGGAGGCAATTGCGCAATCGCGTGGTCTAACGCGATGCGATCAACCACGGGCATCCGATTCGGATTCTCCGTGCCCTGAACGATTTGCACCGGAGTTTCGCCATCGTCGGTCGTCTGTTCCATCCGCACGCCGCGTTTGCGAAAGTGCATCAGAACTTGGTTGACCGTCAGGCGGTGCAGCCACGTCGTGAACGCCGATTCGCCGCGAAAGCTCCCGATCTTGCGGAAGAGTTGGATGAAGGCTTCTTGGGCGAGGTCTTCCGCTTCCGCCGTGTTCGAGGTCATGCGCAGACAGAGGGAATAGACGCGGCGGTTGTGGCGTTCGTAAAGCTGCTCGAACGCCGCCATGTCTCCCCCGGCACTCGCTTGCGCAAGGGCGTAATCGGTGGTTCGCGCTCCGGCTTGTTCAGTATCGGTTGCGGTCACTTATAAAAGGATGTCCGGGCGAACGAGAAAACTCTCCAAAGAGAATTCTTCGCCTTAGCTTTGACTGCCCGACAACGCTTCCGGTTTCACTTGCGCCGTGACAAAGAACTGATCGCGCGAAGTCTCGCCTGTCGTTTCAAGCTTCGACTGCAAAACTTGAAGCGGTTGAGCTTCTCGCCCGATGTCGCTCTCTGTGATGCGTGGTTTCCGAAAGGCAGTTGCTTTTCTTGCCCGTCTTTATGATCTTTTCGTGCAGCCCTTCGACGTTTTCGTGCGCACGGTCGCGCGCTTAAGTCCAATACGTGCGATCAAGCGAGCGGTAGCCGACGGCCTCGGCGACGTGCGTCGGGCGAATCGCGTCCGCCCCGTCAAGGTCTGCAACAGTACGACTGACTTTCAGTATCCGATCAAAGGCGCGCGCTGACAAGCCTAGCCGGGTCATTGCCGCCTCCAACATCCGCTCGCACTCCGCATCAATCGGGCAGAACTCGCGTATCTGCCGCGACGACATCTGCGCATTGGCGAAAACGTTTTGGGTGGCGAAACGCCGGTGCTGCCTTTCGCGCGCCGCGACGACGCGCTTGCGAATCTCCGCCGAACTCTCACTCGCCGACGAAGCGCCGCTCCCCGCGAGTTCCTTGAAGCGCACGGCCGGAACATCAACGTGAATGTCAATGCGGTCAAGCAACGGCCCCGAAATGCGTCCGACGTAGCGTTGAATCTGAAGCGGCGTGCAACGACACTCGCGCGTCGGATCGTTCCAAAATCCGCACGGACACGGATTCATCGCAGCAGCAAGCATAAACGATGCCGGGAAAGTCAGAGACATCGCCGCACGGCTGATCGTCACCTGCTGGTCTTCGAGCGGTTGGCGCAAAACTTCGAGGACGGAACGATCAAACTCCGGCAGTTCGTCGAGAAAGAGAATGCCGTGATGCGCGAGCGAGACCTCGCCGGGTCGTGGGACGGCTCCGCCGCCGATCAATCCCGCGTCGCTGATCGTGTGGTGCGGGGCGCGGAAAGGACGCACGGTGACAAGTCCGCCATCTCCGGCGGTACGCAAAGTTAAACCCGCGACAGAATGAATTTTCGTGAGTTCTAGCGCGGCTTCAAATTCGAGCGGCGGCAAGATGGTCGGCAGCCGCTTGGCGAGCATCGTCTTGCCGGAGCCGGGCGGACCGATGAGCAGAAGCATCTAACGCCCGGCATCACCCGCCGCGCACACAACTGAGC
>JACCYN010000092.1 GCA_013696465.1 Pyrinomonadaceae bacterium | reverse complement strand
GGGGCGACGGACGAAGCGGCGATGCGCCGCGCGATGATCTTCGGCTCGGTGATGGCTTCCTTCAACGTCGAAGAGTTTGGCACGGAGCGCGTACAGCGTCTGACTTACGACCAGATCAACAATCGTTTCCGCACCTTCAAGCAGATGACGCACTTCGAGGAGATACCATTTGAGCGACATGGGCGCGCGGTACAATAGTAGTTAGGCTTTGCAGACACGAAAATGTATTATATAGCCAGTAATTATGGCATCACACATTCCTTTCCATCAGCGGCTTCTAACATGGGCGCTATACCTTTCTCTTGGATTCTTTACTTTAGGGACTGCTCTTGATGCCATTAGTAATGCCATATCACTTCTAACGCCTTCAACAACTTATGCAGTTGCAACAGTCATTGTGATTTTATGGGTGTGGATAGAATTTCATCTTCGATTGCGCCCGATAAAATGGATTGCTGCTGGTAACAGAGAAATTAGACTTTGCAGATTAGGTATCAAGCCAAGGCTTATTTTTATCGGAGTGATTTTGCTACTTTTCACACCTCGAGCGGTTAATTTGTGGAGAAATAGCCAAGAAGTTGAAAACAGAATAAAGGTTCAACTTGAACAGGATAGGCTGCCTTCACAACTTTCAGATCTTGGAAACAAAGGTAAGACGTTTCAAGTAGTCCCTCCTTCACATCAAAATTTTCAAAATGTTCTGCAAACTCGAAAGAGTAAACAAGATTTTCAATCATTACTTTTCCTTGCGGCTCAAGAATTACGAAATGATAACGAATACCTTCGTAGGGTCAGTGCTTACCTGAAAAACCCTAACATCGATGCCCCCGTAGGTACTGTGCAATATGAAAACACGTTATTATTGTTCAATAAGTATTACGCGGAAATAACGCGTGATTCTTATGGCGAAGAGAAATATCTTTACCAACATGTCATATGGCTTAGAGATACGGCAAGTGTATTTGCAACCCTGGGTTCAAGGCAGGACTTACTCGATTGGAATGATACCTCCGAAATGACGGTTGATGATTTTGCGTTTTTAACTGGATTTTTGAATTGGTATGTGTCAATTCAAGCGATGCATGAATTGCCCCGTAATTTAACTTATTCAATTAATGAAGGGTCGCTCATGAAACAGTTTGTAGGTGACGCTGATGTTGGAACAGTGAAAATGCGCGGATTTACACATGAAGGGCAGCCCATCACAAATTACTGTGATTATTTGAGTCTTATAGATTGAGAATTCAGCGCAAAGCCTAATCAATGGGTTCAACTCGACCGCCTTCAGCAGGCTTTTTATATATGGCGAAGCGCGCGGCGGGTTAACCCAAGCGTTAGATTGCTTCGCTTGAACGACGTATATGTATCCTGTTGATGAGCGAGACAAAGTGGTCGCGCTTGAGAGCGTGTCTCAGTCGTCGGTAGGCGCGCCGTTGCCGATTGTCTTGAGTGATGAACATAAAATCTTGCTCGCTTACGTGGTGGAAGATACAGCGCCTGATTGGGATGGTTCATCTGTTCGCGTCGTTGATCCAAGCGCTTCCGGCGAGCCTCTGGCGCTCGTAGAGTTCAGCTCTTATTCGTCTTTAATGTTTGGCGCGCCAAATGATGAAGCGTTCGCGGGGCATCCTCTAACGAATCGAGGCTTGCATTCTTACGCTGCTTTCCAAATCGAAAACTCTTCGTGGATACGGCAGCTTATGCAGATGAATTCGGTTCACCATTATCACAAGCCTGAAAGATTCGAGCGGCTCAAGCATTTTGTTTTCGCTTTTCATGATTCCACCTTCGAGTGTGTGGCGGAGAGGTTCACTTTGTCGGAGCACGAAGGCTCATTGAAAAGTTTGCTGTCAGTAATGCAGAGTCGCTTACAATGGTAGGCCCAATCTAATAACGCTACGCAGCCGACCGCGAATACCTTGCCACCTGTCAGAGGCCGCTATAAACTCTTTCCTTCTGTGATTCACAATTTATTTTGCCGCGAATGGAGTTGCTATGTTCTGTCCTGTGTGCGAAGCCGAGTATGAGCCGGGAATTGTGCGCTGCGCGGATGACGGCGCGGAGTTGGTTGAGCGTCTGACGGCTGAGATGGGCGCGGGAGACATGAGCGAGGCGCGTTTTGTGGCGTTGCGCAACGTGGGATCGCCCGCCGAAGCCGAAATGGTGAACGACATTCTTCAGCAAAACAACATCCGCTCGGCCGTGCAGTCCGGCGGCATGGATGCCTTCTCGCCCTTGCTGTCCTCCACTTCACCCGGCGCGCTTGTGCTTGTTGATGAGCGCGACTACGACCGCGCTGAGGAAATCTACCAATCTTTCTTCGGCGACGACGCCACGCCGCTCACAGGCACGACGATAGAAGAAGACGAGCAGGCGACTTCATGAAGCAGCAATGATTAGCAATTTGAGTTCGTTCGCAAGGGTGTAGCAAAGAAGGGTTAATGTATTGCGCGGTATGGCTGAACAAATTGAAAAAGCCGTTGTTGTAATGATCACAACTCCAAACTGCGCGGAGGCGGCGCGTCTGGCCGAGATGCTCGTTCAAGCCCGCCTCGCCGCTTGCGTCCAGATTATGCCGGAGATGGAATCAATCTATCGCTGGCAGGAAAGAGTAGAGCGCGCGGCGGAAGTTTTGCTGCTCGTTAAAACGACTGAAGAGTGTTTCGCGCAACTCGAACGCGAAGTGCGTCAGGCGCACAGTTACGACACGCCGGAGATCGTCGCGCTTCCTGTGACGCACGCATCCGCTCCATATCTCGCGTGGCTCGTTGAAAACGCAAAGCCGCACGATCAGCGGAAGGCGGCGAGCGCAGACGCGGAAGAGATTTAGTATTCGCTGGAAAAGGTTTTGTCGAGTTTGCGAAGGCTGTCTTGGCTGCGCACAACGATTTCGACGGCTTCCGCAGGCGAGTCGGTGAGGTAGAGCAATCGTAAATCTTCGGGGGAGATTTTGCCTTCCTTGAGCATCACGTCTGTCACCCAGCGCATCAGCCCGCCCCAATAATCCGTGCCGAAAAGCACGACCGGAAAATTCTTAATCTTGCTCGTTTGAATTAACGTCAACGATTCAAAGAGTTCGTCGAGCGTGCCATAGCCGCCGGGAAAGATGATGAAGGCGGTCGAGTATTTAACGAACATCGTTTTGCGCACAAAGAAGTATTTGAACGTCAGCGTGCGCGTTTGATAAGCGTTGGGTTTTTGCTCGAAAGGGAGTTCGATGTTGCAGCCGATGGACGCGCCGCCCGCTTCCATCGCGCCGCGATTGGCAGCTTCCATAATGCCGGGGCCGCCGCCCGTAATCACCGCAAAACCAGCTTGCACGAGCAGCGCGGACGTTTCCTGCGCAGCCTTATACTCCGCATCATCCGGCGGCGTGCGAGCCGAACCGAAGACGGAGACACCGCGCGTAATAGTTGCCAGATCATCGAAGCCCTCGACGAACTCACCCATAATGCGAAAGACGCGCCATGTATCAGTGCGCGTAAATTCATCTTGCTTCGGAGTCGCAAGCAACTGTTCGTCCTGCGTGACTTCCTTTTTTTGGTTGTTCTTGTTTCTAGTTTTAGCCATAACCGAATAAGTAATAAGTGATGCGTGATGAGTGGAAAACTTGTTCTTACTCATCACTCATGACGCATCACTCTTTCAAAATGCCATGATGTTGTAGCCGCAATCAACGTGGATGATTTCGCCGGTGATGCCGGAGGAGAGCGGACTGCAAAGGAAGAGCGCGGTGTCGCCGACTTCGCGCGGTTCGACGTTGCGACGTAAGGGCGCGCGTTCGGCGACGTGCTTGAGAATTGAACTCATGTTGCTGACGCCGCGCGCGGCGAGCGTGTTGATGGGGCCAGCGCTGATGGCGTTGACGCGAATATTGTGTTTGCCTAAATCGGCCGCAAGGTAGCGCGTGGAAGCTTCGAGCGCGGCTTTCGCCACGCCCATTACGTTGTAGTTAGGCGCAACCTTTTCCGCCCCGTAGTAAGTCATCGAGATGACGCTGCCGCCCTCGGTCATGAGCGGCGCGGCTTCGCGCACGAGCGCGGCGAGCGAGTAGGCGCTGATGTCAAGGGCGGTGAGAAAAGCATCGCGCGAAGTTTGAACGAAGTCGCCTTCTAAGGCTTCGCGCGGGGCGTAGGCGAGCGAGTGGACGAGAAAATCGAGGCGGCCGAACTCCTTTTTAACTTGCTGAAAAATGGCGGCGACTTCCTCCGGGTTGATGACATCGCATTGCATTACGAGCGTGCCGTCCATCTCCTTCGTTAAAGATTCAACGTTCTCTTTGAGTCGCTCGCTTTGGTAGTTGAAGGCGAGGCGCGCGCCCGCGCCGTGCAAAGCTTGCGCCGTCGCCCACGCGATTGAGCGCTTGTTTGCGACGCCAAAAATAATGCCGAATTTGTTTTGCAACATAGAAGCTCCTCAAAAAAGAATAAGCAGTAAACGTTAAGCAGGTAAGCAGAGAAAGTTTCTCTTTACTGCTCACTGCTTGCTGCTTACTGCTCACTTGATCTTTAAGCTGCCGCGCTCTCTTGCACGCCGTCCATCAGACGCCCGTACTCGCCGCTCTCCGTCCACTTCAAAATCTCTGAAACGCGCCAGACAGGGAAAGGATGCGAAAGACCGGAAGCGATGATGTCAGCCCAGAAACGATCAAGCGCTTTCTCGTCGTAGTTCTTTTGAAAATCGCGCGCCTGTTTAAGAAACTCATCGTAATCAACTTTCGAGGCGAACGTGCCGCCGCAGAGTTTCATCATCGCGCGACCGATCACGTCCGCATCCTGTGTAACGAGCAGCGCGGCGCGGTCGCAGGAGAGTTCGGCGCGACGCGCCCACGCGAGAAGGGCGGCGCGCATCGTTCCCGAAAGAAGTTGTGTCACGATCTGCGCGACGGGTGCGGCGGCAAGCGCGACATTGGCCACCGCTTCGAGCAGGCGCGCAGCCGTCAAGTAAAGCACGTGCTCGGCGTGAATGTGCCCAACTTCATGGGCGACGACGGCCAAAACCTCTTCGTCGGTGAGACGCTCAATGAGCGACGAGTGAAGCACGATCACGGGGCGTTCGACGCCGCCTGTAAAAGCGTTGACCACTGGATTCTGTTGCACGAAGAGTTCGGGCATATCAACGCCGAGCGTCGTGCAGGCGATCTGCAACTTGGCGTAGAGATCGGGGCATTGCTGCGGCGTCACCTTCACGGCGCTCGCGGTGAAGATCACGCGAATCGCGGATTCGCCTGTGACGGCGAGCAGCTTCTTGAGCGCGGAATCAATGCCGGGAATCGTGCGCAGGGCAGCGAGCGCGCGGCTGTCGGCCGGGTGCACGTAGTCGTGCTTGCTCAAGTCGGCAAACTTTTTGTGCGGCTTATCCGACAACGGCAAGCGACAACGCCCGCACTTCGCTGCACCGTTTTCCGCCGAGCGCGTCTGGTTCAACTGTCCACAGTAACGACAACGCACGGCCGCGCTGTCGCTTAAATTTCCATTATCTGCCATAGATGTTCCTCTAAATTCTTAAAACAAACTTCTGCTTTGCTTGATCTTGAGGAGAAGTTTTAACAACTGCAAGTATCAACTATTCAGTGGCGCGAGAGCAAGCAGCCGGATGATGTTGAAAGCGAAGTTGGAAAAGGTTTGGCGCGCGCCGGAAACGAAAGGAGAAACTTGGGAGTTAACCCTCGCCACTTCTACTTTCGTTCTTCACTCGTTGGACGATTGCGCGGCTGGGATTTTTACGCGCTCTTTCTGAAGATGCTGCGTTGTTTGTTCCGTGATGGATAACGGTGGACTTATCATTTGCGGCGATTCGAGTTCGCTGTGCAGAGGGTTAGTGCCGCCGGAAAGCCCGTCGAGGATGCGCTGCTTGTCGGCTTCGAGTGAGCGATCCGCGACGGTTTGCTGCGACACCGTGAATAACAAGCCGTTGATGATAAATGCGAGTCCGATCAGAAAAGCGGTGACGCCGAGCGCCATTAAAAACTGCGCGTCGGCGTCTTTCAAGGTCATCAGGAAAAAGAAGAACGTCGCGCCGAGTCCGATTAAAGCCAAGATAACTCCGGCGCGAATGCGGCGCAGGCGTTTTTGTTGCGGCGATTCTAAAAACTCCTCGATCTGAGGAAGCACATCTTCAACTACTTTCTTTAGTTCCCCGGCCGTGTTGATTTCTTTAATCTTCGCGGCGATGGCGCGCCCGATCTCTTCGCGCGCGGTTGCATCCGAATTGGTTACGTCATCCGGCTTTTCGAGGCTCTCGCGCACCGTCCGCAAGTCTGTGCCGCACGCGCGACAGTATTGGCTTGGATGGCGCTCCTCAGAACCGCAACTAGGACAGAACATGAATCACCTCCCGGCACACCTTCGATAAATACTACTACGCAAATCGAACGCTTGCGGTTCAAACCTATTTGCGCCCTCCGGCTTTGTTCCTGAAAGGAAGCGAAACACCGCGAGGGCAAACCGCGCCCTCAGTGTTTGAAATGGCGCAGGCCCGTAAAGACCATCGCCAGATCGTGTTCGTTCGCGGCCGCGATCACTTCTTCATCGCGCACCGACCCGCCGGGTTGGATAACCGCGGTAATCCCGTGCCGCGCCGCTTCGTCCAATCCATCGCGGAACGGGAAGAAAGCGTCGGATGCGAGCACGGAGTTTCTAATTTCCAATTGAGCGCGCATCGCGCCGAGCCGCACGGAATCAACTCTCGACATCTGGCCTGCGCCGACGCCGACGGTTTGCTTTTCTCGCGCGTAAACAATCGCGTTCGACTTTGTGTGTTTGCACACCGTCCAAGCGAAAAGCAGCGCATCAATTTCTTGTTCGGACGGCTGACGAGCCGTTACGACTTTGAGATCAGCCTGTGTTAGACGGCGCGTGTCGCGTGTCTGCGCGAGCAGCCCGCCGGAGATCGATCTGTATTCGAGATCGTTTCGTGCGTCGTCAGTGTTGAGGTGGAGAATGCGCAGATTTTTCTTTGCACGCAGAATTTCAAGCGCGTCTGCGGCGTAGTCCGGCGCGATTAAAACTTCACAGAAAATCTCCGCGACGGCGCGTGCCGCCGCCGCATCAACCGGACGATTGAAGGCGACGATGCCGCCGAAGGCCGAAACGGGGTCGGTGGCAAGCGCCCGGCGATAAGCTTCTTCAAGCGAGGTGTGAGTGGCGACGCCCGCTGGATTGGTATGTTTGATGATCGCACAAGTCAGCGCGTCGAAATCATTAACGAGATTCCACGCGGCGTCGGCGTCCAGATAGTTATTGTAAGACATCTCTTTGCCGTGTAGAACTTCGGCTTTGGCGATGCCGCTGTGCTCGTACTCGGTCGTGTAGAGCGCGGCCGTTTGATGAGGATTTTCGCCATAGCGTAAATCTCTCGCTTTGCGCA
>JACCYN010000050.1 GCA_013696465.1 Pyrinomonadaceae bacterium | reverse complement strand
GCGCCGCGCACCGCGCCCGCGCCGCGCCCGACGCCTTCGCCGCAACCGCGACCGACACAAACGGCGCAAGCCGATCCACGCGTCCGCGCCGCGCTCGATTCGCTTGGTATGCCTTATGAGATAGACGGGGACGGCGATTACAAACTCACGCTCAACGTCCCCAACAGCAACGGGCGCACGCAACTCGTCTACATCAACACGAGAACCGAGCGCTTGGGCAGCATGGAGATTCGTGAGGTGTGGGCACCAGCCATTCGCTCCAACGGCCCTTTCACCGAAGCGATCTCGAACCAACTGCTGAAGATCAGCTACGACAAAGAACTCGGCGCGTGGCAGACGATGCTGTTCCAAAACGGACAAGTTTACATGGCCGTGTATGCCGCGAAGATCGCTGCCGCGAGCGACCCCCAAGCCTTGAGAGCATCCATTGATGCTGTGCTCAAAACGGCCGACGCTGTTGAACTGCAAGTGACGGGCAAAGACGACTTCTAAAGTCGTCAACATAGAACGTCTACGCGACACCTGACGGCGAATTTCTGCGTCTTAATCGTCGTTCGTCAGTCGAGCGAGCGAACCATCCCCGCGCCGGACACAAGAATTGTTGCTTTAATCTTGTGTCCGGCGCACTCGTCTTTATTTCGCTTCCAATTATTCACCTTTTCCATTTGGAGACGGCATTGCTATTGCATTGACACGAAACCCGGTAAGCATTGAAGATATGAATTAACGTTAAACCAACTTGTTCGCTGAAGAACCGCCGCCCGCTTCCTATATCGAGGTTTTATGTCGCAAGAAGAGGCTTCGCTCCGTCAAACCGATCCCGTAGCCGAACGGCTGGAACGCCTCGAATTACAATTGCGCGAACAAGCCGGGCGCATCGGCTTTCTAGAGCAACAACTCAATCCGCAGAATAAGCACGCGGAAATAGGAGACGTTTCCGCTTCTCCGATCCGACGCGAAGCAAGCTCTTCGCCCGAACACGCCAACGCAACACGCGCAACATCCGTTCCTCAACCTGTAATTGAAGATTTGCCCTCGAAAGAGGTCACTGTTTTTCCGTCCCCTGCCGCACGCACAACCAAAGCGGCGAGCACGGCGCAAGCGAACGGGACGAGCGCCGCTTCTCGAAAACCAAGACTGCGGACGAGCGACCTTGAAAGCCGCATCGGTGGCGGCTGGCTTAACCGCATCGGCATCGTCGCCATTGTTTTCGGCGTCGCCTTCTTTCTTAAATACGCTTTTGAAAACGAATGGATCGGCCCGCTCGGTCGCGTCGGCGTCGGAATCTTTCTGGGCGTCGTGCTGCTGCTCATCGGCGAGCGTCTGCGCAGACGCAGCTACGCCAGCTACGGGCACGGTCTCTCAGGCGGCGGCATCCTTATTTTGTATTTGGCGATCTTCTCCGCCTTCTCCTTTTACAAGTTGCTTGATCAAATTCCCGCCTTCGTTTTGATGGCTTTGATCACCGCAACGGCCGTTGTGCTCGCGGCTCGCGCGAACGCCTTACCGATTGCCATTCTCGGCCTCGCCGGTGGATTCCTCACGCCCATCCTGCTCTCGACGGGAACCGACAACGAAGCGGCGCTCTTCGGCTACATCGTCCTGCTCGATTTGGGCGTGCTCGCGCTTGCCTACTTCAAAGGTTGGCGCATCCTCAACTACCTCGCCTTCTATGCGACGTGGTTGATGTTCGCCGGATGGTATCTTGAGTGGTACAAGCCGGAGAAATTGTGGACGACGCTTGTTTTTCTTTTTCTGTTTTTTGCGATCTTCGCGTTGGTTGCGATCTCTCACAACCTCATTCAAGGGCGACCCGCGCGCTGGCTCGATACGTCGCTCGTCTTCTCAAACGCGACGTTCTTCTTCGGCGCAACCTACACGCTGCTCGCCGAGAATCACGCTGGCGCACGCGGCGCGCTGGCGCTCGCGTTATCAATTCTTTACGCCGCGTTATTTTTCGCCGCGCAGAAACGTCAAAGCGATGACGAGCGATTGGCGCTCACCTTCTTCGCCGTCGCCTTCACGTTTCTTTCGCTCGCTATCGCCATCCAATTCGAGCAGCAGTGGGTGACAATCGGCTGGGCACTGCAAGGCGCGGTGATGACGTGGGTGGGTTTGCGCGGCGGAAGCCGTCTGCAGCGTTTTTTCGCTTTTCTCATTCTGATCGTCGCGGCGATGCACTGGTTCGGCGTTGACGTGCGCGAGTTCGTGGCTAGCGCGAGTTCTCTGCCGCTCTTAAACCGCCGCGCCGTTTCGTGCCTCGTGCTCATCGGCGCGTTGCTCGCCGCCGCCCACTTCTACGCCCGCGCCGACGCAAGGCGCGAAACGCCGGAATACAAATCTCTCGCCGCGCTCCTGCTCGTCGCCGCCAACCTGTTGGGAGTCGTTCTCCTCAGTTTCGAGACGAACGATCTTTTCTCGCGTCTGCAAGCAAGCGCGCAAGAGGAACGAGCAACCGCGCTCTATTACTCACGACAGATCGCACTCGTGTGCGTCTGGGCGCTTTACGGGGCGGCGACGCTCGCGCTCGGCATTGTGCGCGACTTAAAGCCGCTGCGATTGATGGCGCTGATGTTGTTTGCGCTCGCCGCGCTTGCCCTCGTCACCTTCGACGCATCTCACCGCCTGTTCGCCGGAAGTCAAACAATTGTTTTCAACGAAACCTTCGCCGCTTATGCACTGCTCGTCGGAGGGTCGGTGTGGACGCTCTATTTTTACGGGGAAGGGGCGAATGTGGACGAGCGCGAACGGGCGCGCGTTGTGCCCGTGCTTACCGTCGCGGCTCATCTGCTGGCGGTCGTCGCGTTGAGCGCAGAGGCGGGCGGATATTTTCAAGCGAAAATGAGCGGGGTTGATTCCGCTTCAGAGGAGTTTCGAGATTGGCAACTCGCCGCGCAACTCTCGCTCTCCGTCGTGTGGATGATTTATGGCGGGGCGCTGCTGATCGTAGGGATCGTGCGGCGCAGTCAACTGCTGAGGTTGATGGCGCTCGGTCTGCTCGGATTGACCATCGCCAAAGTTTTCATCTTCGACTTGGCCGCGCTCGAACGCTTTTACCGCATCATCTCTTTCATCGTGCTCGGCGCGATTCTGCTCGCCGT
>JACCYN010000057.1 GCA_013696465.1 Pyrinomonadaceae bacterium | reverse complement strand
GTCTCCGCGCCCGCGCGAGCACAACATCGCCACGATCTGCGAACGCTACGGCGGCGGCGGGCACCCTGTCGTCGGCGCGGTTTCCTTCGGCACCGATGAAATTGAAAAAGCGCGTGCGGCGGCGCGTGAAATCGTCACAGAATTATCAGCAGGTGTTGCTTGAGTCTTCAATGCTAAACGGAATTGCAAGGAGTTGACGCGCTAAGAGCCGGAAATTCGCCAGTGATAATAAGTTAGTAAAAGTTTATGCCGACGCTGTGGGCTTATGCCGGACTTTTCATGTGGAGCTTCCTCGCGGCGACGGTGTTGCCCCTCGGTTCTGAAGCTCCGCTTGCGTTGCTCGTCAAATCGCACGAACGAATTGTGTTGCCTGTCGTCGTCGCCACGCTCGGCAACTATCTCGGCGCGTGTACGACCTACTGGATCGGACGCCGCGCGGCGCAAACTCTCGGAAAAGATGCGGCGGAAGCCACGCGAGAGGACTCAAAAGCGGCGCGGCTACTCAAGCGTTACGGTCAGCCCGCACTGCTGCTTTCGTGGGTTCCGTTTGTCGGCGATGCGCTGGTCGCCCTCGCCGGAGCGATGCGCGTTCCCTTCCGCTCATTCTCCGTCTGGGTCGCGCTCGGCAAAGCTGCGCGTTACGCGGCGGTCGCGTGGGCGGCGAGCGCAATTTGAAAATAAACGTCCGAAATGCTCGACTTCATACGCGGCGGCAAGTTTTACGGCTGTTTCCGGTGCATCTAATTCCGTCTTTCGCGCCAGACGATCCGCACCATCAAACAAAATCTCTTCTGGGCGTTCATCTACAGCACGCTCGGCATACCCGTCACGGCGGCTCTCGCCCGTCGTCGCAAGCGCGGCGATGAGTTTGTCGAGCGTCTCGGTCGTCGCCAACAGTCTGCGCCTGCGGCGGTTCAGAGCGCACGATGATGAAGCGGTGAGCGTTAGTTAAGACTGATCACATTCAGCTCGCACATCAATTTATCGCTTTGTGAAAAATCCCTTCCGACCGATCTGCTTGGCGTGAATCTTTCGTGCGACTCGAACCATGTTAGCGTCGTGTCTTAAGTTGCGGCCGCAGCTTCCGAATTTTCTTACAAATCCTTAACTCAGCTCCGAACCTGTTGATAGCCGCGAGGGTCTTAAGGATATGAAGGATGAATGATGAAGGGTAGGGAGCAAGAAAATTGGTTGGTATTGCGAGCACAATCCGGCGACGCGGAGGCGCTCGACGAACTGCTCAAAACCGTTCAGGAGTCGCTCTACCGCTACATCTTCAACCTCGTCAGAGAGCGGCATCTCGCAGAGGACATTCTGCAAGAAGTGTTCATGCGCATCTATCGCAAGTTGGGCTGGCTTCGTGAGCCGGAACTGTTTCGCGCTTGGGCTTATCGGATTGCGACGCGGGAAACATTCAGGCATCTCAAGCGGGAACGGCGGTGGGCGGATCAGGTCAGAGATGAAGAAGTTTTGAAAATGATTCCTACTCCGCCGCCGCGCGAAGAGTTCGCGCCTGAACTCGTCGGGCGTCTGCCGCAACTCGTCGCCAACATCTCGCCCGCCAGCCGCGCCGTAATCATTCTCTACTACTTGCACGAAATGTCGCTCGACGAGACGGCCGCGGTGCTTGAAATTCCAATAGGCACAGTTAAATCGCGGCTCGCTTACGGGCTTGCAAGTTTGCGCGAAAGGCTAAACGAATAATCATCTCTTTGGAGGCCGTAATGCTTGAAAAGAATGAAGGGCAGATTCAGGACGAAGATTCGACCGCATTCAACAGGCGATTCAAGTATGCAGTATACGTCTACGCCATTATCGAGTTCATCGCGCTCGCACTTGTCATCTACTATAAAACTTATCGCTAAATCACCCGAAGCGTTTAGTCGTTACCGGGAACCGGATGGAGGTTGTGATGTCGGACAAAGTTAATCTTGACGGAGTTCGCGGCGAAGCGCTTGCCCGAATCAACCGCAGCGAAAGAAACTTCAAACTCGCATTCTACGCCGCCGTAGTTTTTGAAGCGTTGTTTCTCATTGCTTTTCTCCTCGCGGCGGACTTTTCCAACCGATTGCACGTGCTGCTTTTGATTGCGACGGTGGGAGGTTACACGGTTGTGGTTCTCGGACTCGTGGCTCTCGGCGCGCACGTCAACCGTAACAGCTTTCGCATCCTGAAAGCCGTCGAGTTACTGAAAAGCCGCTTTGATGATGAAAGTCGTTGATGTGGTAGTTGTGCCGCTTCGCGCTGTCCTAAGGCGTAGGTAGAATTGCTTAACCATACGTCATAATAAAAACTTTGAGGAACTGTGATGCGATGGTTGTACCTTATTGCCGCAATCCTAAACTCTTCGTCGTTGCGCGCCACAAGGATTTCGATCTATAAAACAGCCGAGCAGCCGAAAAGTTACGACAACGCCAAAGTTATTCACCGAGACGGGGCTTGTGCGATCTATGTCTTCACCACTTGTTTATAATTCGGCGCTCAGAGACGAGTTGCTGGCGATGCGCGCCGAAGACGAGCGCGTGCGCGACGAACTTGCAAACGAAGGCAGCCTCTATGAAGGTTATCACCCGCGCATGGCGGAGGTTCACCGCAGGCACGGCGCGCGTTTGGCGGAGATCATAGACGAACACGGCTGGCCGGTTAAATCACTCGTAGGCAGCGACGGCGCGGAAGCCGCGTGGCTCATCGCGCAACACGACATCGGCAACCCTTCGTTGCAGCGTCGGTGTTTGAAGTTGATCGAGGCGGCTGTGAAGCGAAATGAAGTTCCGGCGCGGCAGATGGCGTTGATGACGGATCGCATTCGCGTGCAGGAAGGGCGACCGCAAGTTTACGGCACATCGTTCGACTGGGACGAGCAAGGCGAGATGAGTCCGTGCGAAATCGAAGACGCAGAAAACGTAGATGAACGAAGAAAAAGCGTCGGGCTTTCCCCGCTCGTGGAGAACGCGCGCCGCCAGCGCGAAGGAATTGCGCAGAGCAACGAACGAGCGCCCGCCGATTGGCACGCGCGTCAAAGGGAGATGGCGGAATGGGCGCGGTCAGTCGGTTGGCGCGATTGATAAAATCATTCTGTGCA
>JACCYN010000045.1 GCA_013696465.1 Pyrinomonadaceae bacterium | reverse complement strand
GGGCGGAATGCCGATAAGGTGAAACTTGCCGAGCGTCCGGTTGTCTCCCGCCATCGGTCGCTCGCCCTGAAGGACGTGAACCTCGACGGACGTTTGATTGTCCGAAGCGGTCGAGAATACTTCGCTCTTGCGCGTCGGGATCGTCGTGTTGCGCTCGATGAGTTTCGTCGCCACGCCGCCCAGAGTTTCGATGCCGAGTGAAAGCGGAGTTACGTCGAGCAGCAGGATGTCGGTCTTTTCACCCGACAGCACGCCCGCTTGGACGGCCGCCCCGACCGCGACGACTTCATCCGGGTTGACAGATTTGTTCGGCTCTTTACCGAACAAGCCTTTCACCATCTCCTGCACTTTCGGGATGCGCGTCGAACCGCCGACGAGCACGACTTCATCAATCTTGCTTGATTCAACGCCCGCGTCCTTCAACGCCTGTTCGACCGGATTCTTCAAGCGTTGCAAAATCTCTTCGATCAGCCCCTCAAACTTCGCGCGCGTCAACTTCATCACAAGGTGCTTCGGCCCCGAAGCGTCCGCCGTGATGAACGGCAAATTGATTTCCGTTTCCATCGCGCTCGAAAGCTCGATCTTCGCTTTCTCTGCCGCTTCCTTCAGGCGCTGCAAAGCCATCTTGTCGCCCGCTAAATCAATGCCTTGATCCTTCTTAAACTCCTCGATGATCCACTTGATAAGGCGCTCGTCAATGTCGTCGCCGCCGAGGTGCGTGTCGCCGTTCGTGGACTTCACTTCAACGACGCCTTCGCCAACTTCGAGAATCGAAACGTCAAACGTGCCGCCGCCGAAGTCGAACACGGCGATGGTTTCGTCCTTCTTCTTATCAAGCCCGTAGGCGAGCGCGGCGGCCGTCGGCTCGTTGACGATACGCATTACTTCCAACCCAGCGATCTTTCCGGCGTCTTTCGTCGCCTGCCGTTGCGCGTCGTTAAAGTAGGCCGGGACGGTGATCACCGCCTTGTCAACTTTCTGCCCCAAGTAATCCTCCGCCGACTGCTTCATTTTCTGAAGAATCATCGCGGAGATTTCCGGCGGAGAGTAATCCTTGCCGCCCGCGGCAACGCGCACGTCGCCGTTGCCCGCGCCCTGAACGCTGTACGGCACTTGCTTAATTTCTTCCGTCACCTCGTTAAAGCGACGCCCCATAAATCGTTTGATCGAGTAGACGGTATTTTCGGGGTTCGTCACCGCCTGTCGTTTGGCGACCTGCCCGACAAGGCGATTGCCGTCTTTCGTAAACGCGACAACCGAAGGAGTCGTGCGGCCGCCCTCCGAATTGGTGATAACGGTTGGTTCGCCGCCTTCCATCACAGCCACCACAGAATTGGTTGTTCCCAAGTCAATTCCAATAATCTTGCTCATTTGTCTTTTCGTCTCCAGATTTCAATAACCGCTTTTTGCCTTCGGCTTAGGAGCCAAACGGCCGATACGGTCGGAATTTAATCGCTCAATGCCCGACTTGAACACGGGCGCAATATAATACCTGAGTCAATCTTTGTCAACTTAGATTTATAACCCTACGTTAAAGTTGCACGTGCTTTGCGTCAGGGTGAGGCTTCCACTTTACTCGACGCTCGGACGCTCTTCATTAATGATGCGTGTTGATAAATAGACGTAGTGCAGACCGGAGAGCACGGCAAACGCCACGACGGTGGTATACGCGGTCGGCAGATAGCCGCTGATCGAAGGGATGAGAAGCGCCGTCAAAATAAAGACGAGCGTCAGGATTTGCACCACCGTGTTCATTTTGCCGAGCCAAGAGGGACGGAAACGCCGGAATCCGGTGACTATGTTGATCGTCACCGCGCCGACGACGATAAATATGTCGCGGCTGATCACGGCCGCCGTCACCCAGAACGGCACCGGCAAATGGCGCGGATACGGCTGCGGCACAATGGAGGGCAGCGAGAGCACGATGAATGCGGTGACGAGGAGGAGTTTGTCGGCGATTGGGTCGAGGATCGTGCCGAACTGCGATTTTTGGTTGAAGCGGCGGGCAAGAAGGCCGTCGAGACCGTCGGTGATTCCGGCGGAGACGAAGACGAGAAGCGCGAGTCCTAATTTTTGGTAATAGAGCAGCGAAACGAAGACGGGAATCAGTACCATGCGGAGCACGGTCAAAAGATTAGGCACTGTCACGACGCGCAAAGACATAGGAGATTTTAGATTTGCGATTGCCGATTTTTGATTTGTAAGTTTGTGATCTTAATCTGAAATTTGAGATCACAAATTACGAGAGCGCCGAACGATTAAATCAAAAATCGCAAATCTAAAATCTCGCTAAGTCTTATCGCTCGCCGGAGCGCAATTCGAGCAGCGCGACTTCCGGCAAACAGCCGTAGCGAATCGGCAGCACGACCGTGCCGAGTCCGCGCGAAACGTAGATTTGCGTTTCGCCTTGGCGGCCGAGTCCGCGCAGAAGGCGGCGGCGCGGACGACCCGACCGCGATGTTTCCGAGCGCCACGTCACCTGCCCGCCGTGCGTGTGCCCGGCCAAAACGAGGTCAACTCCGGTGCGAGCGGCGCGGCGCAAAACGAGCGGATTGTGCGCGAGCAGCAGCTTCATTTCGTCCGCCTGCGACCCGGCCAGCGCAAGGTCTAAATCCTCCAACCCGACCATCGTATCGTCAACGCCCGCAAGCCAAAAGGAAGCTCCATTATCTTCAAAGCGCATTCCCTCGTTCGTCAGCATCCGAATGCCCTCCGACGCGAACAGGTCGGTGACGAGCGCGGCGTCCGTCCAGTGATCGTGGTTGCCGAGCACGGCGTAGACGCCGCAACGCGCTTTCAAGCGTCCCAACATCCCGGCGCACGGAGCGGCGTATTCGCGTTCATGCGATATGTAGTCGCCCGTTAAGGCGATTATGTCCGGTTGAAGGCTGTTGGCAACTTCGACGGCGCGCTCGATCTGCTTGCGCCCTGTAAGAGGACTGTGGTGAATGTCAGAGAGATGAACGATGCGGAAATGGTCGAGAGCAAGGGGAAGGCGCGGAATGCGTATCGTGTGACGCTCGACGGTGAGCGCGTAGGGTTCGGCGAAGGCGGCGCGTGCCGTTTGCAATAAGCCGGAAGTAATCCACCGCAGCGGCTTCGCGCGCTCAGGAGTTGGCGGCGGCGGCGCGCTTGTGCGACGACGATTACTTGTCCATCGAATGTTACTTACCATTCTTTGATCGCTTTGCGTAGGGAGAATATAAACGGCGTCTGACTCCGTTGGAACAAACGCCGTTAATCTAAAGCCTGCGCATTATAAAGGTCGCCGACGCGGAGCGCAACGCCGAAACCGGACACGGAAGCTTAACCTTGTATTCACAACAATTTAACACTCACTTCAACGGCCAGAAAATTGGCACCAGAAGCATTACGATAGCAAATACGGCGATTGTCAGAATCGAGCCGATCTTAACGAAATCAATAAAGCGATAATGCCCCGGCGTGTAGATAAGCACGCACGCGGGTTCGAGCGGCGTGAGGAAAGAGCACGAAGCGGCGTAGGTGACGGTGACGGCGAAGGTGCGCGGATTAAGTCCGAGCGCGATGGCGGTCTTCACCGCGACGGGCAGCACGACGAGCGCCGCCGCCTGATTCGACATCGGCTGCGTGAGCACGACCGTCAGCAGAAAGAATCCGGCGAGCACGGCCGTGCCGCCGTAATCGCCGAAACTGCGCGTAATAATTCCGGCGAGGTATTTGTCCGCGCCCGTCTTCTCCATCGCCGTGCCGAAGCTGATCATACCGGCGATCAAAACTAGCAACCGCCATTCAATCATGCCGTACATCTCCTGCGTCCTGACCGCGCCCGTCGCCAGCAGAACGAGCGCGCCGACAAGCACGGCGACCGCGAGCGGCACGTCGAAACCCGTGTAGTATTTCGACAAAGACAACAGCAGGAAGACGCCGAAAGCGATCAACGCCCAATGTCGTTTCCCGGCGCGCCCGCGCCGCTCCGAAACGTCTTCGAGCAGCAGCGCCTGCCCGTCCGTGACAAGGTTTTCGATTCCTTGCATTTTGCCTTGCACGAGCAGCACGTCGCCGAAACGTAAACCGACCGTGCTCATCTTCGAGAGAAGTTGCACGCCGTGGCGATTGATCGCCAAGACCGTCAAGTTGTAGCGATCACGAAATTTCATTCCCTTCAGCGTGCGTCCGACGAGGCTTGATCCACGCAACAACATCACCTCAAACAACTCGACGCCTTCGGCTTCCAGATCGCGGTCGCTTAATTTGAAATCAGCTTTAATCTCGATTCCCGCTTCATGCTTCACGCGCAAAATATCTTCGATACGCCCTTGCACGAGCAGCAGATCGTCCGCCAAAATTCGCTCTCCCGCGCGCGGCGCGATGCGCCCTTGCACTCCGCGGATAATGCCGACCACCGTCAGATCAAGCGTGTCGCTCAAGTTCGCTTCCGCAAGTGTTCTTCCGACGAGCGGCGAATCACCGAGCACAATGACTTCCGACATATACTCGCGCATCCGGTAGCTTTCCGTGAACGACTCTTCACCGCCGCGCGACGGCAACAGGCGCAAGCCTACGAGCAGCATGTAGAGCATCCCGACGCCGACAATCGCGATCCCGACTTTCGTTAATTCAAACATCGAGAACGGCGGCAATCCGTAGCGCGTCATCGCGCCGGAGACAGCGAGGTTTGTCGAAGTGCCGATCAGCGTGCAGGTGCCACCCAAGATCGCGCCGAAGGCGAGTGGCATGAGGAGCTTTGAGGGTTTGATCTTCGCGCGCTCCGCGATGCCTAAGACGACGGGCACAAACATTGCGGTCGTCGTCGTGTTCTTCATCACCGACGCGCACGCGGCCGCCGTGAACATGATCATCGTCGTCAACCGGAATTCGCTGCCGCCCGCAATTGTGTGCAGACGCCGCCCGACGATGTCGATCACTCCCGTCTTCACCAGCCCGCCCGTCAAGATGAACAGACCGGCGATTGTGATCACAATGTCGTTGCCAAAACCCGCGAAGGCTTCGCCGACCGTGAGCGTCCCCGTCAGGATCATGGCGAGCACAAGGAGAATCGTCACCACATCAATCGGGATGCGCTCGGTCGCAAACATGACGACAGCGAGGAAGAGCAGCACGAGGACGATGGCAATTTGCGGGGAGATCATAAAAGCTAAGATTACTACAAAACCAGATCGGCTACGCTGAAAACTCGATCAAACTTAACACGCTCGTCCGGCACAAGAGTAATTTAAACTTAGAGATTGTTACAAAGCCAATGAGGTAATCATGAAATTACACGGAGCAGCAACAAATCTTTTCGTGCGTGTTCGCGGTTACTTCTTTCTCTTCCGCAAGTTCCACAACCTTTTAGTCAAACAGAGATTGCGGCACAGCCGTCGCCGCTTTCTTTACGCGCTTCCTTTTAGCCGCCCCTTTACCCGAACCCGGATGGTGGGCGAGGTGTTCGGCGTTGAAGCCGAGTTCGCGCAGGTGCACGGCGAACTTCGGCTCGCCGTGCATCGTGATGATCCTCTGCGCCCCCGATTCGCGCGCGGCACGAACGAGATCGTCAAAGTCGGCGTGGTCTGAAAGCGGCAAAATCAAATCCACATCCTTGTACATATAAGGCGCGCTTTTATGCAGCGCCCAGCCTGTGAGCATGATGACGTAACGCCGCTCGATGTTCAAAACCATCGGCTGCTTGCGGCAACCCGGCGGCGCGATGAGCACGCGCCCGCGCAACATCGTGCGCTCATATTTCTCGTAAGGGCCGGAAAATTCCACGCCCAACTCGCGGTAAATCTCCGTCACGTTCCAATTCGATCCGTGCAGCGTCACGCGGTAATCTCTGCGCAGCAACAACTCCAGCGCTTCCTGACTTTTGCCGAGCGCATAAGCCAGAACGACGGGCACGCGGTCGTCCGAGAGCGCGCGATCCACCGCCGCGTAGAGCCTGTCAAACGTCGCCACGTCCGGCGGAAAGCGGTAATGCGGATCGCCGAAAGTTGATTCCATCACGAGCGTGTCGCAAGGGATGACAACCGCCGTTTCCGCCGCCACATTCGGACGCAACTTGAAATCTCCCGTGTAGACGAGTCGCTCGCCATCGGCTTCAACGAGGACTTGCGCCGAGCCGAGACAATGCCCGGCCGGGTAGAATGTTAAAGCGAAGCGGCCGTAATCGCGCCGTTCGCCGTAACGGAGTGTTTCAACGGTCGCCTCATTGTTTCTGTCAACGCGATGACGAAAGATGCGCGCCGTCTCAGGCGTCGAGATGATCGCGCGGTGCTCCGCCGTATGATCCGAATGCGCGTGCGAGATAACGCAGCGCTCACGCCCTTCTTGCGCGTCAAACCACAAGTCGAGATCGGGCAGGTACAGTCCGTCGCGGTATTCAACTCTTAACATCAGCGTGCAGCCCCCGCCGGCACAAACATAAATACTATTCTTCTGAAGTTAAAGCTATTATACGATAGCGACATGGATGCGCGCACCGCGCCGCCCGCCGCAACTCTAGCAATGAAGATTGACAAAGACGCAGACGGCAGAATGTATCAATCAACGAACCAGCCATCTCTCCCCGAAACGGGCGCACACGAAAATGTACAGTCACAAGATTTACAACAACCGGATTTCACTCCGCGACGCCGCGCAACGAGCCGACTTCTCCGCGCCGAAGTTTGGTATTCCGTCGCGCTCGTCCTGTTCGCCGTGCTTGCGGCCTTCGCGCATCTCTATAGTTATTTCGGTTGGGATTTGCGTGTCGCGCGCACGCTTCAATCGCTCCACGCGCCCGGATTTGCAGAGTTGATGCGCTTCGTTTCCCTTTTCGGCAACAGCCTGACGCCTCACGTCTTGACGCTCATCGCCATTCTTCTCTTTCTCTTCTTCCGCCGCCGCAGCGAGGCGGCCGCACTACTCTTGAGCGCGGGCGGCGGCGCAATTATGACTTCGCTTCTCAAACTGCTCGTCGCCCGCCCGCGCCCGACGGCCGATCTCGTCCGCATCTACCGCGACGTGTCCTCGCAGAGTTTCCCTTCCGGGCACGTCACGTTTTACGTCTGCTTCTTCGGCTTTCTCTTCTTCACCGCTTATGCTCTGCTCCCGCGTTATTCCCTCGCCCGCCGTGCCGCCCTCACCGCTTCGTTTCTCCCCGTCCTGCTCGTCGGCTTTTCGCGCGTTTACCTCGGTGCACACTGGCCGAGCGACACGCTTGGCGCGTATCTCATCAGCGGCGTCTGGCTCGCCTTTTCCCTGCACCTGTACCGGCGTTGGAAAGAGCGCGCGACGTTTCACGCTATGTCCGGCTATGATGTAAGGCGCGCAGAATAAAAAGCGGTTTGTAGTGCTATATTTTCAAAGCGCAACGAAAGTGGAAATCTGGCGACTTTTTTACGGGGTAAGATTGATGAAGCTCAGAACATTTCGTTTTATAGTTTTGCTACTTGTAGTTTCCTTTAGCCTTGCGAAAGGACAAAGCCTCAAGTCAGAGCACTTATATAGTTCGTTCGGGAATTCACTCTCGAAGTTAAGGGCAGTTGAAGTTTTATCCGATTACGAACCTGTCGGCTGGACGGGCAAAAACGAGTTTTATCAGTTATCCAAAGACATTTTGGGAAGCGGCACGGAGCAGGATTTCAAGCGTATGCTCCATGACCGTAATCCTGTTGTGCGGGCGATGGGATTATTGTGTTTAGCGCAAACAGATTCCGACAAGCATTTCCTCACGCTACTATCACACACAAAGAACAAAGAAGAGGTGTCCTTAGCTCACGGTTGCGTTGTGCGGAGAATCACGGTAGGTGAGTTTGCGAAGTGGCTTTTGTACAGCCCGTACTTCCTCGAACCGGAAGGTAAAAAGCCTTCGATGTAGTCGCCGAACGGACGCCGATGTTGACGGCTGGAAGCGAATTCAGTTACGTTTTTGCGCTCGCGCTGCGCGCTTTTCGTCAAACGCCCTTTGCATTCGCTCCACCTCTCTTAACCCTTCCTTCCGCGCCTTGATGGCCAGCTTCAGAGCCGCCGCCTCGCTACGACCGTCGGGCGAGTAGTGGAATTTTCTGTTTACGTGCTGGCCGTTCGGCAGCACCCAGCCCGCCTGCCACACGTCGTAGATGCGCCCTCTTTTGAGGGAGCGTGTTTTGTGAATCCCGGCGTGCCCGCTCGTGTTGCGCCTGTTCGTTCGGTTGAACATGTTGCCGCGCACGGAAGGCGGATATTGTCGCAGCAGTTCGTCACGATGCTCTTTGGCGCGGCGCAGGGCGTTGGTTTTGCCGCCGTATGTGCCGTCGTAGAAAAACTTTTGAAACTTCCGGCCGTCGCGCATCATCCTCACCAGCCAGCCGTGTTGATTCTTTTTCTCCTGATCGACGCGGCTGATGTTGCGCATCGCTTTTGCTCTCTTCATACGTCCCGCCTTCGCCTAACAAATCATTTCAAACGACCGTACAGCTTAACACCAGTCGCAACCGTTTGCACGACGCGGCGTTGAGATGAAAGTCCGGTGGTTTACAATCTTGCTCCGGCGGCCGCTTGCGGGAGCAGCCGCCAATTGTTCGTCGGCTCTACGGGGATGCGGACGTTTCGCTCCACCCAATCAATGATCAACTCGCGTATCTCCTCGCTCGACCTGTAAAGGACGGGCGCATCCTTGTACATCGTGTATCCGCCGCCGCCGTTGACGCGGTAGTTGTTCGTCGCCAGACGGAACTTCTGCGTCGGGACGACCGGGCGACTTTTGAAGCGTAAGTTCTCGATGCGCTCACCGATTGGTTTCACCAGATTGATGTCGTATGTAACGCCCTCGGCGATATCGAAGTTGTAGCCGGGAACGCGCGCGTCAACCAAATCGGCCGCCGATTTGTTACTTTCATACGCGCGAAAGTATTTAGCGGAATGTTCGAGCGCGTCTTTCAGCATTTTCCCCGTCACTTCGAGGACGACGAGCGTGTTTTCGTATTCGTAAAGCCCGGCGATGTCGCGCACCGTCACGTCGCCTTGCGGGAGTCGCGCCTGCGGATTAAAACTCGCCGCCATCGAAACGTCGGCACGCCCCACGTCCAACTGCACGCGGTGAATGAGATCGAGAACGCCCGTATCACGAAAGCGCGCATCCTTCGCGGTGAGTTCGCGCGGCGATGTTCCGATCACGCGCGAAAGCCACTCTTGCGTTTCGCGGTCGTAAGGCGCGGCGATACGTGCGATCTCCATATCAACTTCCGTCGCGTCCGTGATAGGAATTGTGCGCGCTGATTTCGCCACGACGCGCCAACGCCCTGACACCGCATCGCGCTCAAGATAAACGTCGGTGCGGGCGACGCGGCGCGCCCACTTGTCAGCCTGCGTGAGCAACACGCCGTTGATAAAGACGGATGGAATTTCGCGGTGCGTGTGTCCCATCGAGATCACATCAACGCCCGGAACGTTTTCAGCAATCGCTATGCCCGCGTTTTCGTTTTTCACTTGTCCGGGGCTAACTTCTCCTGTCCGCAGATCGCGCTCTAGTCCCATGTGCATCGCAATGATGACGAGATCAACTCTCTCCTTCTCGCGCAACACTTGCACCCACTTGCGCGCTTCCGCGACGGGTTCACGAAACTCAAGTCCGGCGTAATTCTCTTTGTTCTCCCACACGGGGATGCCCGGCGTCGTCAGTCCTAAAACGCCAACGCGCACGCCGTTTAATTCTTTGACGATGTAGGGCGTGAAAACAGTTTCATCAGTTCCCATTTTGTATGTGTTGGCTGAGAGCCATGCGAAACGGGCTTCGCCCCGCGCTTTATTTAATACATTGAGTCCGAAATTGTATTCGTGATTGCCGACGGCCATCGCATCATACTGAAGCGAGTTCATCGAAAGCATCACGGGGTCGGGCGGCGCGTTATTCTTTTTGTTGTGATAATAGATGAGCGGCGTGCCTTGAATCGTGTCGCCGGAATCGAGAAGCAGCGAGTTTGAATTTTCTTTGCGCGCTTGGCGGATGACGGTCGCGGCTTGCGCGAGGCCGCGCGCGTCCCGCGTGTTCGTGTAATAATCTACGGGCAGAATGTTGCCGTGCAAATCAGTCGTCGAAAGAATCGTGATCCATGCGCGCCGTTTCGCCCCCTCTTGCGCTTCGCCCGTCGCCAGCGACGCATAAACGGCGATGGTGAGACATAGCGCGGATAGAATGATCTTGATCAGGGATGATTTGAGATTGTGCGTGTCGAACGCTTTCATTTCGCTTTTCCTTCATGCCGGAGAATGTTCGTTTGATGCGCCGATAAGTTTGTCGGAAGCTTTGATGCAGGCTTGCTGTTCGCTTTTATCTTTTCTCGCCCGCCGTCGCCGGTTTTGAGAGTTGACCTAAAGCTCTGTGTTGAGCGATGCTACAGCCTACAGCAAAACAATTCTACATGATCCGTTTGTTAATAAATTTATGAGCAGAACAGAAATGAGTCAAACCGAAATTGAATCGCTCGGAGGCACACCGCTCACCGTGCTTTCGGAAGACGAAGAGATGTTTCGCGCGAGCGTGCGCGAGTTTGCCGAAGGCGAGATTCGCCCGCGCGTCGAAGCGATGGAAGAACACGCGAAACTTGATCCGGCACTCATCAAACAATGCTTCGATCTCGGCTTGATGGGCATCGAAATTCCAGACGAATTGGGCGGCGCGGGCGGTTCGTTCTTCAACGCGATCATCGCCGTCGAAGAAATCTCGCGCGTTGACCCAAGCGTTGGCGTGCTAGTTGACGTGCAAAACACTTTGGTCGCCAACGCCTTCTTGCGCTATGGCAATGACGAACAGAAGAAGACGTATTTGCCGCAAATGGCCGAATCTAAAGTCGGCGCGTATTGCTTATCGGAAGCCGGAAGCGGTTCGGATGCGTTTGCGATGGCGACGCGCGCGGTCGAAGATAAGGAGGCTTACGTCATCAACGGTCGCAAGCTCTGGATCACGAACGGCAACGAAGCGGAAATCTTCATCGTCTTCGCTAACGCCAACCCGGAACAAGGCTACAAAGGCATCACCGCCTTCATCGTCGAGAAGAACACGCCCGGTTTCTCCGTCGGCAAAAAGGAAAACAAACTCGGCATTCGCGCATCATCAACGACTGAGGTTATTTTAGAAGACGTGCGCGTGCCGAAAGAAAATATCCTCGGCGATTTCGGCAAAGGCTACAAAGTTTCAATCGAGACTTTGAACGAGGGGCGCATCGGCATCGGCGCGCAGATGGTAGGACTCGCACAGGGCGCGTTAGACGCGGCGGTAGGTTACACGGCTGAACGTCAACAGTTCGGCAAAGCGATCAATAATTTTCAGGGTGTGCAATTCACGCTCGCTGAAATGGCAACCCAACTCGAAGCCGCGCGTCTGCTCGTCTATAACGCCGCGCGCTTGAAAGACTCGAAGCGCAACTTCGTCAAGGAGGCGGCGATAGCAAAACTCTACTCGTCGCGCGCTGCCGAGTTTATCTCTTCAAAAGCGATTGAACTTTTCGGCGGCTACGGGTTCGTCAAAGATTATCCCGTAGAAAAATTCTGGCGCGACTCCAAGATCGGCGCGATCTACGAAGGCACTACCAACATGCAACTGCAAACCATCGCTAAACTTATCACGCAAGGCAAGCAACCGCTCGTTGCATAAGAAGGGCTGGCGGAAAGTGATGAGTGACGAGTAAAAAGCTTTTTACTCGTCACTCATCACTCATCACTTATATGGCCGCATCGCGCATTGAAACTTTCCGGCAAATGCTCGAAAGCGACCCCGAAAACACGATGGTGCGTTTCGGGTTGGCGAATGAGCTTTTGAAGGCCGACCGCTACGAGGAAGCGGTCGGCGCGCTCAACGATTATCTCACGCGCGCTGACGACGAAGGCGCGGCTTACGGAATGCTCGCCCGTGCGCTAGAAAAGCTGAAGCGCCACGACGAAGCGCGCGGTGCTTACGAGCGAGGCATCGAAGCGGCCGAGAAGCATGGTCATCCCTCGATGGCGGAAGATTACAGCATGACGCTTGAGGCGGACTACGAGGACGACTAAAGGAGCAGCGTATTATGAGCACCAAAGTCGAAGCCACGATTGAAGATTTATACGCGGTCAAAGGCAAGGCCGAACTCGTCAACGGAGAGATCATCCACATGTCGCCCACAGGTGACAAGCCAAATTATGCCGCAAGCGAGATTTTCATAAGCTTACGCGCATACGCTAAACAAACAGGGAGTGGACGTGCCGTGTCCGACAATGCTGCGTTTCTTTGCGAGCTTCTGCATCGTAAATCTTTCAGTCCTGATGCGGCCTTCTATACAGGGCGACCCGGCGGCATGAAGTTTTTCCCCGATATGCCCGTATTTGCCGTCGAAGTCAGAAGCGAAGGCGATTATGGCAAGCGCGCCGAAAAAGATGTGGCGAAAAAACGCGCCGACTACTTCGCCGCCGGAACGCTTGTGGTTTGGGATGTTGATCTATTAAGCGATGACGTAATCAAATCTTACCGCCAAGATGCGACCGACCATCCGCGCATCTTTCGACGTGGCGAGATGGCCGATGCCGAGCCTGCCGTGCCCGGCTGGACAATGGCGGTTGACGATCTTTTTGCATAGTAGGGTGACAACAATGGGATTAGACTCTGTTGAACTTGTTATTGCCTATGAAGAAGCGTTCGGAATTAGCATACCTGATGCTGTAGCCAGCGAGATGAGGACGCCGCGCGATGTGATTGATTGCGTAACGACAAAGCTTAGATCGAGCCAGCGTCCTCCGTGTCTGACGCAACAAGCTTTTCACAAAATGCGTGAAGCCTTCATCAGCGAGATGTCTATCCCGCGCCGTGCGTTCCGCCCACGCGCCCAATTCAACGAAATAATTCCGCGAGCCGGACGTAAAGCCATATGGAAGAGACTGCGAAGCGATCTGGGCGCGATCAAATTGTTCGACTTGGCACGTCCCGCGTGGCTCGGAGCACTCTTGTGGGGCATGGCGCTCACCGCGTTATTTCTCCCCTCACTATATTTGTCCAAAGGCTTGCTTGAGTTTATAACATACATTGGTTACGGGTTTATCTTAGCGGTGGCTGTAGGTGCTATCGGCATGTACTTGACGCGACCGTTTATGTACACCTTCCCAAGCAGGTACGCTTATGTCGGCGACATGGTGCGGCACGCCTCGACGGTGAGCGCGAACGCCTGCAAGAGACCGAACGAAGGATGGACGCGCGACCAAGTCGCGGAAGTCGTGCGCCATTTAACGCTCGTAGAGGTGGGCATTTACGAACGCGAGTACCGCGAAGATGCGCGCTTCGTGGAAGATTTTAAGATTGATTAACGACAAAGAAAGCAGGAGAAAAGCAAGTGGCGACCGAATTAAAACAGCGCGAGTATCGCGGGCTTTCGAGCGAAGAGATGATCTCGATCTACCGTGTGATGTATGCCTCACGGCGCATTGACGACAAAGAGATTCAGCTTAAGGGGCAGAACAAAATCTTCTTCCAAATCTCAGGCGCGGGGCATGAAGCCGTTTTGGTGGCTGCGGCGATGGCGTTGAAGCCCGCCTACGATTGGTTCTACCCGTACTACCGCGACCGCGCGCTGTGTCTTCAACTCGGCATGACGCCTCTCGAACAACTGCTGTCGGCCGTCGGCGCGGAAGCCGATCCGAATTCGCACGGACGGCAGATGCCTTCGCACTGGGGACACAAAGAACTCAATATCGTTTCGCAATCGTCGCCGACGGGAACGCAGTTCCTGCAAGCGGTCGGCTGCGCTGAGGCCGCATACCGCGCGACGCTCGTCGAAGAACTCAAAGAGCACGTGCGCGGCTTCAAAGAAGACGAAGTCGTGTATGTCTCGACGGGCGACGGGACGACGAGCGAGGGCGAATTTTGGGAAGCGTTGAATACGGCGTGCAATCTGAAACTGCCCGTCTTCTTTCTCGTCGAAGATAACGGCTATGCGATTAGCGTCCCCGTCGAAGTGCAGACGGCGGGCGGTGACGTGTCGAAACTCGTTTCCGGCTTTCCCGATCTCTACATTCAAAAATGCGACGGAACTGATCCGGTTGAATCACTGGAAGTTTGCCGCCGCGCCGTCGAGTACTGTCGCCAGAGAAAAGGCCCCGCGCTCGTACACGCGCAAGTGATCCGCCCCTATTCGCATTCGCTCTCGGACGACGAAAAACTTTATCGTCCCGACGAGGAAAGAACGTCGGACGCCGAGCGCGATCCCGTCAAGCGTTTCGGCGCGCTGCTGATCGAGCAAGAGGTTCTCACGCAAGACGACTTGCAGAAGATCAAAGACGAAATTGACCGCGAGGTAAACGAAGCGGCAGACATCGCGTTAGCTTCTCCGCAACCCGCGCCGGAGACGGCCGAGCAGTACGTCTTTTCCGAAGTCGATCCGCGCGGTAAAGATTTTGACACGGAAGAGAACGCAGAGTTGACGGGCAATCCCGGCACGATGGTTGACCTGATCAATCGCTGCCTGCACACCGAGATGGCGCGCGACCCGCGCATCGTCGTCTTCGGCGAAGACGTGGCGGACGTTTCGCGCGAAGAGCATCTCGGCAAAGTGAAAGGCAAAGGCGGCGTGTTTAAGGTCACGGCGAATCTGCAACGCAAGTTCGGTTCGGCGCGCGTCTTCAATTCTCCGCTCGCGGAAGCCAACATCGTCGGGCGCGCGATAGGGATGGCGACGCGCGGCTTGAAGCCCGTCGTCGAGATTCAATTCTTCGATTACATCTGGCCCGCGTTTCACCAAATCCGCAACGAACTCGCGCTCATGCGTTGGCGCTCCGCCGGGGACTTCAAAGCCCCGGTCGTGATGCGCGTGCCCGTCGGCGGTTACTTGAAAGGCGGCGCGATCTACCACTCGCAATCCGGCACAACGCTTTTCGCCCACACGCCCGGACTTCGCATCTGCTACCCGTCAAACGCTTTGGACGCCAACGGATTGCTGCGCACTGCGATCCGCTCCGACGACCCCGTTCTCTTTCTCGAACACAAACACCTCTATCGTCAGGCGCACAACAAGTCGCAGTACCCGTCCGACGATTTTATGATTCCGTTCGGCAAAGCGAAGACGGTGCGCGAGGGCACGGACATTTCCATCATCACCTACGGCGCGCTCGTGCATCGTTCTCTCGTCGCGGCGAAGAAGGCGGAGGAGCAAGGCATCAATGTCGAAGTGATTGATTTGCGTTCGCTCGTGCCTTACGACTTTGAGGCGGTTGCGCGCTCCGTGCGGAAGACGAACAAAGTCATCGTCGCGCACGAAGACAGTTTGTCATTCGGTTACGGAGCTGAAGTAGCGGCGCGCATCGCCGATGAATTGTTTGAACATTTGGACGCGCCCGTGCGCCGCGTCGCCGCGCTCGACACCTTCGTGGCTTACGCCCCGCAACTCGAAGACGCGATCCTGCCGCAGCCCGACGACGTGGTGCGCGCGATCACGGAACTTTACAGCTATTAGGTGCGAATTTAACTTTGTGCCGAAGCACTGATTGAGCATCGCTCGCCTTTGCGCTTCTTGCGCCCTCGGCGAGCGATGCTTTTTTGAGGGGCGCACGCTCAAAGCGTGGATAGGGAGGATTCGGCGCGTTGCCGGAGAATCGAGCGGTAACGGGCGGCGCGCGGCGAGAGAGCGTTCGGCGACCACTGTGCGTTCAGAACATTTGATTCTTTTTTGTCCGGCGCAAGCTGCAAGCTATAAGTTTTTCCGGTGCGCGGAACGTAAAGGATGAAGCGTTGCGCGTCGTGCGAATTGCCCTTTGTGTTCGTTCCCGTGCAGATCACTTCTTCGGAGCCGTCGCCGTCGGCGTCAACCACTTCAGTCGTCCACCTCAATCCGCGCGCCGCACGATCAGCATCGAGCGACATACGCTCAGTGACGCGATAACTGCCTTTGCGTTTTTGAATTAAATAAAGTTGCGACGCGCCCACCCCGCGCCCGTTGTGGACGGCAGCGATAGCGGATTCTCCGCGTCGGACGCGCACGATTCGCGCGTCATTGATCGTCGCGCGCAAAACCGAATCGGCGATGCGCCGCGCCGTGTCGGGCGTAAGGGGCGGGGCGGAAGTTTGCGCGGGGTTAGGCGAAGCGGAATCTCTTCCCCGCGCGGAGGAATCAATCGCCCCTTCGCTTCCGCTCGTCTTCAAACTGTTTTGCGCCCAAGCGAAAAAGAGCGCGCCGCACATCGTCAACAGGGCGAGCGCGGCGACGGTGCGTGCGGCCGCCCTGCGGTTTGAACTTAAGATGCTGATCGTGGAGGCAAGCGGCATCGCCGTCTCGACGCCAGCGCGTTGTGCTGGCGGGCGGATGATGCTGCGCTGAAGAAGCGCGCCCGCGAGCGCCGCAGTTTTCGGACGTTGTTCGGGTCGCTTGGCGAGCAGCGTGTGAACGGCCGTTGTGAGCGGAGGCGGAATGTCGTCGCGCAAAGTGGGAAGCGGCGGCGGCAATTTAGTCGCTTGTTTGACGAGGACGGCCGAGGCGAGCGCGTCAACAAACGGCGGACGGCCTGCGAGCATTTCGTAGAGCAGCACGCCGACGCTGTAGAGATCGCTTCCCGTGCTGACTTTGTGGCCAAGACATTGTTCAGGCGACATGTAGCGCGGCGTGCCGATGATTGCTCCCGATCCGGTCGTGAAATGCGTGCGCGTGGTGGCGTCGTCCGACGCGGTGGCTAAAATTTTGGCGATCCCGAAATCAAGCACGCACACGCCGCGCTCGCTCATCAAAATGTTCGACGGTTTAAGATCGCGGTGGACGATCCCCAAACGATGCGCTTCCGCGAGCACGTCGCATATTTCGACCGCGATCTTAACGGCCGCTTCGGGAGTAAAACGCCCTTCACGCGCGAGCCTTACGGCGAGCGTTTCGCCTTCGACGTATTCCATCACGATGAAGGGGCGGCCGTCTTCGAGGCGTCCGGCGTCGAAGATGATCGCGGCGCGCGGGTGGCGCAGGCGCGCCATTGTCCGCGCTTCGCGCATAAAGCGTTCGGTAACTTCCGGGTAGTTGGCGAATTCTTCTTTAAGGATTTTGATGGCGACGGGGCGGGCGAGGACTAAGTGCATGGCGCGGTAGACCGTGCCCATGCCACCGCGCCCGATTTCACGTTCGACGCGGAAGCGACCGGCGATAATCTGTGGAGCGTCCATTGCGAAGCACTTCCTTCGGGTGACAGCAAGTTCGGCGAGCGCGTGCGAGGAAGTTACAACCGGGCAGGCACTTGCGCTCGAACATTGCCTTCCCGTCGGACAGGGAGCTTTGATTGCGTTGACGTATTCTTACAGGAAAGCGACACGAAACGATTCCTACTTTCTTCGCGTCGGAATCACGTGCAGCAATCGGGAGTTTACCACCTTCACCG
>JACCYN010000040.1 GCA_013696465.1 Pyrinomonadaceae bacterium | reverse complement strand
AAATCATTGGACACGGAGCGGAAACAGCGACTTTCTTAAGAACGCCGCTTCTTAAGCCTGACGTTGCGTGTATTCGGTTTCCGCCCGCGTCAATTCCGCCGTTGCTGTCTCGCTCAATCTTCTGCATGTCAGTGGGAGTGAACCAGCGTTGATGATAATCTGTTAGCCGCGTCGCAACGGTTTCGCAAAGCGTGTGAATCAAAATCGGGTGCTAATTTAACGAACGAGGAATAAATCGCAAGTGGCAGAAATCGAAAATGCGGTGGCGGAATCGCCCAAACCTGCGAAGAGCGCGGGCGACGCGGTGGGAAGCGGAAGGCGCGCGCGCTGGTGGCGGCGCGCGGGCACAAAGCGTCGCGGCTTCAGTTATGAAACAATTGACGGTCGCCCCGTCAAAGATGAAGCGCAATTGGAGCGCATCAAGTCGCTTGCCGTTCCGCCTGCGTGGACTGACGTGCGCATCTCACCCAGCCCGCGCTCGCCCTTGCAAGCCATCGGCGTAGACGCTTTGGGGCGCGTGCAGCGCATCTATCACACGGCGTTTGCCCTCAAGCGCGCGCAAAAAAAGTACGCGAAGGTGGAGCGCTTCGGCGAGCAGCTTCCCAATTTGCGGCGCACGATCAATGAGCACATCGAACTCGAAGGCTTGCCGCGTGAGCGCGTCCTTGCGGTCGTCGTGCGCTTGATTAACGATCTCTACATTCGCATCGGCTCGGAGGAAAGCGTGAAGCGTTACCGCACTTACGGCATCACGACCCTGCGCAACCGCCACCTTGAGATCAAACGCAACGGTCAACTCGTTTTTAATTTCGTCGGCAAACATCACATTCAGCATCGTCGCATCCTCGTTGACAAAGAATTGGCGACGCTGATGAGCGACATTAAGGCCATCGGCGGTGCGCGCCTCTTCAACTACATCGGCGAAGACGGTAAAGCCCGCCCCGTCACGCCGCGTGACGTGAACGAATACATCAAAGCGGCCACGGGCGCGGAGTTTTCCGCGAAAGACTTTCGCACGTGGGGCGGCACGCTCCTGAGTGCCCTCGAACTCGCGGAACTCGGCGCGCCCGCCGACGAAAAAGAAGCGAAAAGCAAATTGGTGAAAGCCATTAAACGCACCGCCGAACATCTCGGCAACACGCCGACCGTCTGCCGCAGTTGCTACGTTCACCCCATCGTCCTTGATCGTTATCTCGAAGGCACAACGCTCGACGAATTTCGCCCGCGCAAACTGCGCCGCGTCCGCCGCCGCCAGCAGCCGGAATACGACCCGGAAGAAGCCGCACTTTTGAAGCTACTAAAGGCGGGGAAGAACGGCAGCAAGTGAATCGTAACGGATGAAAATCAAGAGACGTAAAATATTAGTCTCCGCGCCTCTTAAACATCTGTGTCTTCCTCTGTGTTAGAAGTGCTTGCCTGACTTCTGCGCCCCTCTCCTGCGCTTGCCCGACCTTCCGTCCGTCCCTTTGAGCGACGCGAGCGGCCACAAACGATGTTCGACTTCTGCCAACCCCGCGTTGATCACTGCTTCGACCACTTCTTGCGATGATTTGTAAGCTGGCGCGGCTTCATCAAGTGGAACGCGCCCGTCCGTGTTCACTAAAATTCCCGCCTCGCGGTATTCGTCGTCAATTGCGCGTTGTGAAAGAGTGCGGATCGCTTCGCCGCGAGAGAGCCTGCGCCCCGCACCGTGATTCACTGAGTAGCCGCTACGCTCCGCCCCGGCGAGCGGGCGCAGGATGTAGCTCCAATCTTTGTTGCTGCCCGGAATGAGCACGGGATGCCCGGTCTTTTCCCAATGCGTTCCCTGAAGCGCGGGATGCCCGGCGGGAAACGCGCGTGTCGCGCCCTTGCGATGCACCCAAACGGTGCCGAGTTGCGGATGCTCTTCGCGCTGCACAAGGTTGTGGCTGATCTCGTAAATGAGTTCGAGGTCGCTTCCGAAAACTTCGCGGAACGCTTCGGCGATGCCCTCGTAGATAATCAAGCGATTCAGGATCGCAAAGTTTCCTCCGGCCGCGACCGCGTTCAGATAATCGCCGTAATGTTCCGAGTCAGGAGTGAAGTATCCGAGATCAATGTCTCTGATCTCCTGCGGTTTCTCCGCCCGCGCCATCTCGAAGTAATTGGTCGCAAGCCCGTGCCCGAAGCCGCGACTCCCCGTGTGCACCTGCACGAAGATCGTCCCCGTCTGCTCCGAACGCTGAAGTTCGATGAAGTGATTTCCGCCGCCCAAACTCCCCAACTGCTCTTGCCCGCGCTCAGGTCTTCCTTTGCCGCCCCACGGAATCTGCCAGCCGTCTTCAACCGGAATGCGGTGCCTTTCGGCGCGACTGCGATCAAACGACGCGCCGTATTTTTCGACGTAATACTCCGCCCCGCCGCGCACCAGATTTTGAAATTCTTTCTCCGAGACTTTGCCCATGCGATGGCTTTTGCCGCCCGTACCCATCTCAACGCGCCGCATCACCGCGCGGTTAAATTCCAAACGCTTCTCCGGCGTCGCCTCTTCGACCGGCACGTTCGATTGCGCGCTCATCATCCCGCAGTTGTGCACGAATACCTCGGCGTCCAAAGCGAAGTTTCCGTATCCGGGAACGGTTAAGCAGTAAACGTCCGCTGTCTCGTTAAGAAATTCGACGGAGACGACTTTGTGGTTGTAGCCGTGCTGCCAACGGCGATGATTGTGTATGCCGAAACCTCCAACGAGAGTTTCGCCGCATATTTCACAGATGTGTTGGCGGTGCGCGACTTCGGAAGACTTGCGGCGACCTTCGGGACTCATGTTGTAAGCGAGCAAATACTTCTTGCCGCGCTCGCCGTTTCCCGCGACGGCGCGATGAAAATCTTCGGAATTGTTTTGCATGTAAGCGAGAATGTTCTTTGTGCTGCGCTCCGCAAAATAAGCATGACCTTCCGGCGTGCGCGCTTTGGCCGCAAGCGCCTCAAGACGTTTCGCTTCAAATTCCGGCGTTCTCAGTTTATGGTTTCGCTTGCCGTTCGCGTGATGAAACCGCATGTGATCGCGGTCGCCCATGAACTCTAAATTGTCCGGGCGATTGTCAGCAGGCTCAAAATTCTTGTGATGAATAATTGTTCGTTGTCCGGCAAACGATGGAATTTCGCCGAGCAATCCGGCTCGCGCTGCTACCCAATGGACACGCTGACTGCGCCCTGTCGCCGGATGCTGCACAAGTTTATAACCATCCTTATTAGTGTGTTCGTGAAAAGGCATCAGCGAAGTTCGCGGTAACAAATGCTGCGCTTGAACGTAGCTTCCATCGCGCAACATGAATTCGTGATCCGGCGTGCAATGAATTTCGCGCTGATTGTCGAGCGTGACTTTTACGAGCGAAGCGTTTATGCGCGTTCGTTTCGCAGTTGCGCGCGCAACCGTGGTTTTATATTCCGGCGTGAGCGCGTAAGCTAAAACTTCTCCACCGCGCTCGGCTAATTCACTAATCGCATACGAGCGACCGTCAACAGTCGGCACAAGCGTGTCAGCCGTGAAGCACCCGATGTCGTAGCCCACCGGCCCCATTGCGACTGCGCCCGTCGCGTGATCGGTGATCAGCACGCAGCCGACGGGTACGCCGTAGCCGTAGTGTGTGTCGGGCGTGATCACAACCATACGCACGCCAGGGAAGCGCGTGGCGTTGACGATCTGGCGGTAGAGAATGTCTTCGGCTTCGTCAAGTAATTTCTGTGTGAGGAAGAGGCGCACGGGCACATCACCTATGTCTTCCGTGTGAAGTTCGAAGTAGCCTTCACCGTGCCAGCGGGCGAGGTGCTTCCAGTTGTCTTTGTTCTTGAGTTCTTTGGC
>JACCYN010000032.1 GCA_013696465.1 Pyrinomonadaceae bacterium | reverse complement strand
ATTGACAAAGCCGAATACTGGGATTCGCCCTCAAGCCCCGTCGTGCATCTCTTCGGTTTCGTCAAAGCCGTTGCGACGGGCACGCGCTACCAGCCGGGCGAAAACGAAAAGATCAACTTGGAGAAGTAAAGAGGTAAAAGTAAAAAGGTAAAAGCGAAGAGAAGGGCTGAGTCGTTGCAACATTAGATTCATTGACTCATTGTTTCAAATGGCGCACTGAGTAGATCAGTCAATGAATCAATTCCCTTCTGCACTTTTGCCTTTTACCTTTGCATTTCTTCAAACACGGGCACATCAATTCGCGGCAAAAGCGCGAGCGCGGCATCAATGATTCGACGTTGAAGCGCGTTGTCGTTCGGCGCGCCGAGCGGGTAGCCCATTGGGTAAGGCACAAAGAGAGCGCGGGGCGGGCGTATAACGCTTGTCACTTCGCGCAAAAGCGAAATACAAACGGTGCTAATTCCTTCTCTTTCAATCGCGGCAGCGATCAGACTCACGGTCTGCACGCACAACGGTCACACGGGCGTGAGCAACACGGCGTCAACTTTGTCCGCGCGAAGCGAGCGCGCAACTTGCGGCGCGGTTTCTTTAATCAGGCGACGCGGGTTGAGAATTGATCCCATAAAGCTGAAATGGCGATGATTCAACTCGCCGATTGCGCCCTCCGCCTCAAGTTCACGAAAACGATCAACGGGCAGCGCCAGATTCTTATCGGCTTCAATGCCCGCGTGATCAAACGAACTGCTGTTGTGTGATTCGAGAAGGATTTGCACATCAATGTGTCCGGGAATTTCGCGGAACGACGCATCGCCCATGCTGATGCCTTGATCGAAGCCCGGCTGCTCCGGCGTGTGAAACCCGGCCGACGTGACGAGCGCGACGCGCGCTTTGCTTAAAGATTTATCGAACGGCGCGACGGGCACGGGATCAATTTTGAAACGCTTGAACGGATAGCCCTTCATGAAAAGGCGCACGCGCAAGCTCATCTCTTCGTAAGTCGCCATCGAACTCTTCTCACTTTCGGCGAAGATAAAACTTTTTCGTAAATAAGAAAAGAGTTGATCGCTTTTAATGCGGCGATCAACTCTTTTCGCGTGAATTTGTCGAATCTCTTACTTACCGTTCGGCGATGTCGCGCCGTTGCCTGACGGGACGCTTAAGCGATCTTTGAACAGGTTAAGTAGCAGCAGCGTGCCGATGTTGCCGTCTCCGCCTGCGCCGCCGCCCGAAGCCATCACGTCCGGCGTGATCCTGACGTTCCTCTCGCCGATCACTTTCAGGGTTTCGACGAGCGCGACGCCCTGCGCGCCGAGCGCGTTGACCTGCTCGTGGTAGGCGACGCCCTGCGCTTCGCCCATCGCGCGCACCTTCTGCGCTTCTGCCTCTCCCGTCGTCCTGATGTAGTGCGCTTCGCCTTCAGCCTCGGCCTTCCGCTGCTCGGAGCGCTTGCCCGCGATCTCGACGCCGACCGTCGCCGCCATCAAATCTCTTTGATTGTCGGCCTGCGCGCTGATGCGTGCGAGTTGAATGCGCTTCTCTTCCGCTTCGCGCTGCGCGTCGTACATATTCTGCCGCTGCTCGGCGAGAATCTTTTCGGTCTGCGTCTTCATCAATTCTTCCGGCAGATGGATGTGGCAGATCAAAACATTGACGACATCAACGTGATATTTCAACAGATGCGCTCTGACTCTCGCTTCCGCGCGCTCTTTCTCTTCGTGGCGGTTCTGCAAATAAGCCATCGCCGAAGATTCCGACGCCTGATTGCGGAAGATCGAATCAATGAGCGGGTGCATCACGTTTTGAATTAAACGATCCGTCGAACCGATCTTGGCGACCATGAACGGCGCGTCCTCCGGCTTCACGCGGAACACGACTCTCACTTCCAACTGCATCGTGAAGCCGTCTTTCGAGATCACTTCAAACGGGTTGAAAGTGTTGGCGAGTTCTCCGGCCGTCCACTCCACCGTCTGGTTTGTGGTCGGGATGATGATCGGCGTGATCGCCAAAGTGTTGACGTAGTATCTGCCGGGTCCGACGACCATCTCTTGAATGCCGCGAAAACCTTCGGGCACAACATAAGCTTCGTGCGCGCCTTGATCGAGACGACGGTCAGCCGCATCTCCAAGCATCAGTTCTTCTTGAATTTCGCGGACGGTGCGCGTCTCGTTGTCGAGTTTGTCGAGTCGCGCGGCGGCGTCCGTCACGTGCTGCTGCTCTTCCTTCTCCATCCGCTCGCGCACCTTCGCCGCCATCTGCCGCCGCACGTCTTCCGACGGGTCGCGGCCGACGTTTGAGACGACGACGGCGACCTCGCCGGGTTTCACTTCTTTGGCCGTCTCCGGGATGACTTTGAAGACGAGTGGGTTGATGTAGTAATTGCCCGGCAAGAGAATGTCCTTCTGCGGGCCGCGCTGCCCGCCGCGCCGGATAAACTCGTTGCAGTCTTGAAAGTTGTCGTGACCTTCGACCGGCGTCGCAACATAATCGCGCGGATCGAGCGGCGCGCCGTCTAAGGCTTCAACGAGTCCGATCTGATTCTCGTTGATCACAGTCGCGTCATAAAGGCGGACTGAGAACAGCCCGTGCTTCACTTCAATGTTATCGGCGCGCTCGTCAATCGCCCCTGACTGAGTGTGAATGCGGTAGGTGCCGGGCGTTAAGATTTCCACCTGCGGCCCCTTCTGCCCGCCGCTCCCGACGAACTGCTCGGCGTCTTGGTAGTTGCGGTGTCCTTCAATCGCTTTACCGTGGAGGCGTCCGGCGTCCAAAGGCGCGCCGTCGGCCGCCGTCATGACGCCGACTTTTCCGGGCGGGACGACCGTCGCCTCCGCGACCGAGACGCGGAACAGATATGGGTGAATCGGCCACAGCCCCGGAGGAAGCGTGCGTAGTTGAATGCCTTTCACGCCGCCCTGCTTGATAAACGCAATCGGGTCTTGAAAGTTGTTGTGCGCGTTCTGCGCGCGGTCGGGCGCAAAAATGCTTCCGGCGGTCATCGGCTCGCCGTCAATCGCCTCGACGATGCCGAGTTGCTCTGCGCCGATCTCAACGAGCGGAACTTTGCGCACCACGCGCTCGGTGATGGGATTGATAAAGTGCAATCCCGGCTTCAACACATCGGCTTGAATGCCGACCTCGCCTTCCGTCGCCACCACACGTCCGGGCGGCATCTTACGTCCGAAGTAACGCCGCTCTTTGATCGCGATCTCCTCCGCGCCGACGTTAACAAGAAAACGCCGTAGAAGCGCGACGATCACAACGACGGCGAAAAGAACAGCCGCAACCACGATCAGGGGAATAAAGGTATCCATAACTCTCCTTGCCCAACATCAAACTTGTTTGTAGCTTTGAACCGTGACGAACGATTCTTTGCAAATTCACTCGCCCGCCATAAGTTCACGACGAATTTCAGCGAGCCTCTCCTTTAACACAAAGCCTGCGCCCGACGCCCGCGCTTCCGCGCCAATTATCCAGAATTGACTTTCGATCAGCTCACAAAAATCTTCCGCCGACGCTTGCTCCGAAGTGTTCGCACGCCAGTGCTGCAACACAGCATCAACCGCTTCTCTGTACACCGCCGCGTCATCGGCGCGCGCCGCAACGTGCAACACCTCCGCCGTTGAATGCTTGTCGGGAAAGTTTTTCCAATCTTCGATTAGCATTTCAGCTACGCGGCGATTCGCGCGCAAATAACCGCTTTCCGCGATCTCCGCCGCGAGTCGGCGCAAAGCTTCACGGTCGGTCGTGCAATAGGCGACGAGCAAATCTAAAGCTGCGTCGTAAAGATTTCGGTCTTTAGTCCTGTACGCTTCGCGCAGGGCCTGCGCGTCGCCTTGAGCGGCGCGCGCAAGCGTTTCTGCTCGCTGTTTTTCGCCCTCCTCGCGCTCGTCATCAATTGCGGACGGCGACTCGTTTCCATCGAACAGCGAGACGGGCGGCGGCGCATTCAGATTATATTTTGTGCGGGAACGCTCAGGCAGCAAGCGCTTAGAGAAATGGATGGCAAGCGATGTTGCGGCGATTATCAGAAGGAAGATGATAAGAGTGGCGCTCAAGTTTTACGCCTTCGGATGCCCGGTTTATGGAGTGGCAATTAAGGATCATTTCTGCCACGCTCGCTTTCGGGCGTCCAGCGTATTATACGCTTACCAGAAAGAAAATGTTGCAAGGTTTGAGCAAAGGTGACGCGGGAAAAGAAGAAGGCGGAGAGTTTAGAGCAGTTTACTCTCCGCCTCATTTTAAGTTGAGAACTTACGATTTCAGCAGGCGCACGTCGCCGGAAGCGGATGAAAGACGGACGCGGCGCGAACCGTTGCCGAGTCTCCCGCGCGCACGCTTCCCGGAAGTGTATTGCGAATCTTCGATCTCAAGCGGGAACTCGGTTTCGAGCGTGCCGCTCGACGTTGACATCTCAACATCGGCGTCTGCGTCCGATGGCAAGCGCACGCGCACGTTGCCGGAGGCCGCCGAAAAACTCATGTTCGTCGCGCCATCAAGTCGCGTTATCTCCGCTTCGACGTTGCCGGAAGCCGTCGAAGCGTTGACGCTGCCGCGCGCTTCTTCGATGCGCACGTTGCCGCTCGCGGTCGTCGCGTTAATTGAGCCGCTCGCGCCCTTAAGCGTCACGTTGCCGCTCGCCGTGCTAAAACGAATGTTGCCCGTGATGTCGCTCGCCTCGATGTTACCGCTCGCGGTTGAAACTGGATTAAAGTTGTAGGCCACCCCGCGCGGCACGCGCACCTCAAAGCGGATGCTGGCATCTGTGTTGCGCCTTTCCTCTGAATAGCGGGCGCGCAGCTCGACGCGGTTCGCCGTGCTCGTGTCCTCCACCCGCACAAATTCGCGGTCACGCCCCTCCTTGTAAGCGACGACTGAAACTGCGTCACCGTCGTAGCCCGTAACCTTTACGTCGCCCGAAACATTGCGAATGCTGACGGTATCGTTCGCCCTGATACGATAGGTTTTCTGAAAGTCTTGCGCCGCCGCGTCGAGCGCAAACATTGAAGCAAGCAGCGACACGACGCCAGCGACGCGCAGGATGTTTTTTCTCATTTTTCCGACTCCTTAATTTGATTTTTGACGATGAATTTCTTCCGCCGAGGCGCGCACCGACTCGCGTGGCGTTCTCCTCTTTCGACACTTGATCTTATCCTTCAGTGTATAAACACCTCACGCCTACCTTTTGTGGCAATTTTTTTCGGGCGCCGACGTTCATTCGCACACAATCGTTTTCATGAAATGGAGAACAGCTTTTTGTGACACCGAAAAACGATTGGTTGTTGTAAGATTCAGCAGCTCTGCAAACTTTGTGCCGAATCAATAGAACAAGCGAAGCGAGAATTGAGATGATCGAAGACAAACTTGGAGAACTGCGTGAGCGTTTAGCCACGATTCACGACATCAACGCGGCGAACGCGCTGCTCGCATGGGATCAGCAAACCTACATGCCGGAGGGCGCCATCGCTGACCGCGCCGAGGGAATGGCGACCCTCAGCCGCATCGCCCACGAGATGTTTACCGACGCGAAGACGGGAAACCTGCTCGACAATCTAAAAGATCACTTCGATGCGGACTCCGACGAAAGAGCCATTGTTCGCGTCGCGCGTCGCTCGTATGATCGTGCGACGAAGTTGCCCGCCGCGCTCGTGCAAGATTTAACGCGCACCACCACGCTCGCCGAACCCGCGTGGGCAGAAGCGCGCGCCAAATCCGATTGGAATCTCTTTGCGCCGCACTTAGAAAAGATCGTCGAACTCCAACGCCGAGTCGCCGAAGCCTACGGCTACACGACGCATCCTTACGACGCGCTGCTTGACGAATACGAGCCGGGACTCACAAAGCGGCAAATCGAAATTATGTTCGACGAACTGAAAGGGGGCATCGTGCCTCTCGTCAAAGCAATCGCCGAACAGAACGCGGAAGACCAAACAGCGCCGCTTCACGGCAACTTCGACGAAGCGAAGCAAGAGCAGTTCGGCAGAGACGTGATCACGCGCTTCGGATACGACTGGACGCGCGGAAGGCAAGACCGCACCGTTCACCCCTTCTGCATCAACTTCGGATCATCCGACGTGCGCATTACCACGCGCTTCGATTCGACTTGGCTTTCGCCCGCCCTCTTCGGCACGCTGCACGAAGCCGGACACGGGATGTACGAACAAGGCGTTGACCCGAAATACAGACGCACGCCGCTCAGCGGCGGCACCTCGATGGGCATCCACGAATCGCAATCGCGTTTGTGGGAGAACATGGTCGGGCGTTCGCGCGTTTTCTGGCAGCGGTTCTATCCCGATTTGCAGGAACTTTACCCCGAACAACTGACCGACGTTTCGCTCGAAGATTTCTACCGCGCCATTAACGAAGTGCGTCCTTCGATGATCCGCGTTGAGGCAGACGAAGTGACATACAACCTGCATGTGCTATTGCGTTTTGAATTAGAAACCGCTTTGCTCGAAGGAAGCTTGAAAGTCGCCGACGTGCCCGCCGCGTGGAACGCGAAGATGACGGAGTATCTCGGCATCACACCCACAAACGACGCCGAGGGCGCGCTGCAAGACATTCACTGGGCGGGCGGCATGTTCGCTTACTTCCCGACTTACACCATCGGCAACGTCCTCGCCGTGCAGCTTTACGAAAAAGCAATTGAAACTCACCCAACGATTCCCGATGAAATCGCAGAAGGCGAGTTTGCGAATCTCTACGGCTGGCTGCGCGAAAACATTTATCAGTACGGCAGCAAGTATGAACCGAACCAACTAATTGAGCGCGCCACAGGCCGCACACTCGACACTGCGCCGTATCTTCGATACTTACACGAAAAGTTCGGCGAGTTATACAACTTGAACTAACATTCAGATGTTAGACCTAGTGTTAGACTAGCAATACAAGTATGCAATACGAAATTACAAAACTTACTTTTGGTGAACACCCTGTTATCGATATTTCCCGTGAGGAATATGATGGAGCAAAAGTAGCGAAGCGAAACCTCCTCGAAGTTTTGAGTATTGAGCAGAAAATGAACCTTATTTTGGAGAATTATGTTGAGTTCGAGCGTGAGTTGCTTAATAGTAGCTTGAACAGCATGATGTTTTATCATCACGATTGGTCTTCATCCGTTGGCGAGATTCATTTAATAAATCGTAGGTTAATGAATTTGCTTGCGACGTGTTGGCTCTACAGAGATCAAATCCGCCCCAGCTTTAAATCCATTTACGGAAGTGATGACGAAGTAATGCAAGAGCATTACCGTCGGCTTACTGCGGATTTTGGTTATAGAGTAGGGGAACAATTACGAAATCATATCCAGCATCGGAATCTTCCTATACGACGAATAACACACGATGCTAGTCGTCAGGAGGACAAGTTTGGCAGACGCATAAGGCATACAGTTGCGCTGCATTTAGATGTAAATAGATTGAAAGAAGATGAACGCTTTAATCGTTCTGTTCTCAAAGAGATTGAAGGGCTTGGCGACTCGACAGATGTCAAGTCTCTTATTAGACAGTACATAGAATCAATAGGTAGAGTCCATCTGTTCGTCAGAGATTTATTAGCAGAGGATGTTGCAGCATGGGAAAACACTGTTTCGCAAATTCTAGATAGGTACAGAGGGGCAAGTAACGGAGAGGTTTTAAGTATAGCGGTTGTCGCGCGCAATGATTCGGGCAGGATCGCTGAATCAATTCAGATATTTGAGGATGTTATAGAACGGCGTCGGTGGCTTACGCAGAAGAATCAAATATTAACGCATTTCAGTTCACATATAGTAACTAGTGAACTGCAACATAGTAATAATTAACACCTACATAGAACATCGTTTACTCTCTTGTTCTCGCCACCACAGCGTAAAGTGGATCAGTTTTCTTCCCATGCGAACTGCAATCAATAAACTCAGTTGCTTCCCAATTTCCTGCTTGCTTTAAGTATTCTTTAATCAACTCACCATGCCCCGCGTCGTCCAACATTTGCCAGACGCGCACGGCTTTCGTCGGGAAGCAGCGATTGGAAAATGTGATGACGAGAGGCGCGCCCTCTTTCAAACATCTTCCCACGTCGCGCAAGACTTCGACGGGGCGGGTGAGATATTGAATAGAGACGCAGATAGCGGCTGCGTCAAACTCCGCGTCCGCGAACGCCAGTTGCGGATTCTCGTTAAGATTTTGCACAACGTAATCGTCGAGGCGCGGGTTGCGGGCAAGTTCCGCTTCGTTTAAACCTATGCCGACGACGCGCTCGTAGCTAACTTCTTCCGGCAGGTGGCTCACCCAACTGCTCATCAAATCTAAAATGCGCCCGTTTGCCGGAAAGAATTCGCGGTAGAGTTCGGTGACGCGGGCGATTGCCTCGTCATCAATGTGCGTGACGAAGCGCGGCTGAGCGTAGAATGATTCGTCTGGTTCTTCATCGAAGCGTGCAAACGTCTCTTTGCGTGTGAACGACATAAGGGTTTCCATTTGTGATAACTGTTCTTCGACCTTTAGCGTGCGCTTTGAATTTCACATTAGTAACACACACCATTTGTATAACTTACAAACCGGAAGTTTGCGCGACGGAAACGAGAATTTTTTGAGAGTAGGCTTGCGTGACTTGTTCATTTGATTACACGCAAGGTTTTGGATGGAGAAGAGTTAAGTTCGTTCTTGAAATATAATGACCCATCCCCGAAAAACTGGACACAAGGAATGTTAGGATTTCTGCTTCCGGAACGGTTCTCAGACCAGAGGAGGAAGCATGAAGAAGTCATTTACCAACGAGCAGATCATCTATACTTTGTCGGAAACTTTTGCCTTCGGGCGTGTGCGGCTCGAAGGTCTTGGCGCGCGCAGAAAACTCGTTGCGAATGAAACGCTCATACTGGTCGCGTCCGTGCTGGTTTGCCTGCGCGTTAAGATAAAGGCTGATAACCGGCAGCCCGCCCGAATCAAATCCGATGAGACGCTCCAGCAGATCCTTCAGTGGTTGCGTTCCAATTCGTTTTCCA
>JACCYN010000023.1 GCA_013696465.1 Pyrinomonadaceae bacterium | reverse complement strand
TAAAAACCGACGTAACCCGCAACAACCGTCAACCCTAAAACGGCCGTTAAGGGATTAACCGCCAACCAGAGATAAATCTCGGCGACGGATGTTAAGAGTAATCCGAAGAGCAAAGCTGACGAGGGCGCGATTCGATTCGAAGGCAAGGGGCGCGCGGACGTGCGGCGCATTCGCGCATCAAGCCGCCGCTCCATGAATTGGTTGAGCGCCGCGACGCCGGATGAGAGCAGCGCGATTGCCGCCATCGCATGAAGGAATCTGCCGTAATTGAATGTTTGCGTCAGGGCGAGCGTGAAACCGGCGGCGGCGATGAGCACAATGAAAAGCGTGATGCGCGGCTTTGTCAGCTCAACGTAAGCGGCAAATTTTTCGCTCAAGCTCAACCGCACCGCGCGCGATTCGACAATCTGCTCCCCGACGATTTCAACCGCGACCGTGTTCATAAACTATTAATAACCGATTCGCCGCGAACCTTCAACCAACGAGCAGAGGAAAGAATTTTTCGCTTCGGAAAGCGCGGCAGTTCCGTTCATTCGAGCGAAAAATCTTTACGCAATTCAAAGTTCGCGGACGGATGACAAAGCAACTTTGATCGTCTATGATTGCCGTGCGCTAAAAATCACAAAGCTTTTCTTCCGTTCAAGAGCGGAAGCACAAAAGCGATTCTTTCATCATTTTTCATTCTCGTTTGAAACGGATGTCTGCTACTCCTGCTGAAACTAAAACGGACGTGCTTCTCAAAGCGTCGCCGACCGGAAGCACGCTCGACGTTTGGTCAACGAAATTTCTCGACACACTCAGTTCCGTGCGCTTCGGCATCATCATGCTCGTCCTGCTCGTCGTTTTGAGCATGGTGGGGATGCTGATCATGCAACAGGAGATTGACGGCTTTGACAAATACTACGCCGTGCTCACCCCTTCGCAAAAATTGGTCTACGGCTGGCTCGGACTTTTCGACATTTACCATACGTGGTATTTCAATCTTTTTCTGATCGTCCTCTCGCTCAACATCGTGCTCGCCTCGATTGATCGCTTCCCGAAGGCGTGGTCGTTCATCTCCCGGCCGAAATTAGACGCATCCGCGAAATATCTGCGTGGTCAAAAACCGCGCGCAGAGTTGATCGTAAACGATGTGGATCGCACGCGCGCTGCCGAATCGCTCGCGTCGGCTGCGCAAGCTGCGGGTTACAAAACGCGCATTACGGAAAAGGGCGAACGCACTTTCGTGTTCGCCGAACGCGGAGCGTGGAATCGTCTCGGAGCCTACGCCGTTCACGTCGCCTTGTTGATGATATTTCTTGGTGGATTCTTTACGAATTATTTCGGGCGCACGGGCAATATGAGTTTGACACCCGGCGCTTCCTCTTCGCAAATTCTGATCTCCGTCTTTGATCTTGATCAGCAGAGGCGCGCGGGTCTTAATCTTCCCTTCACCGTCACCTGCACTGACATTCAGCAAAAGCTCATAAAAAAGGACGGTACGATTCAACCGGCGAACACGATTGACTGGCTGACGCGCATCCGCATTAAAGACGAACGCGGCGAGCGCGAGGCCGTCGTGAATCTCAACAACCCTTACGATTATCGCGGCTATCGTTTCTTTCAAGCGAGCTTCAACCCGACGGGCAGCGCGCGCAAGGTCACGCTTCAACTCACCCGGCAGGGAGGGGGGGCGCCGCAGGAGGTGACGCTTCAGCGCGGCGCGGCGGGCGCAACGCTTCCCGACGGAACGCAAATTCAGTACGCGGATTTTTCGCCGGACTTTCGCCTCGCCGGAGGGCGCGTCGCCACCGCCTCGCCGGATTACAACAACCCGGCCGCGATCCTGAGTTTAACCACTCCGGCGGGCGAGCGACTTCGGGCTTACGCATTTTCTAAGCCGTTACCCGACGGCGCGCCGGTTGGCGCGCCCGTTGGCGGCTACAAGTTTCGCTTAACTGACTTTGAGAAAGTGCCGCTCGCGCATGTGCTCTCGATCAAATACGATCCGTTCTACGGCTCAACCATTTTCTACATCGGCGGCGGTCTGCTTTGTCTTACGCTCTGCGCCGTCTTCTTCTTCTCGCACGAGCGGATTTGGGCGCACATCGAACAACACGAAGAAGGCGGGCACGAAGTCGTCATCGGCGGAAACACCAACCGCAATCAGACAGGCTTTGAGGATCGTTTCCGCAAATTTATTTCGTCAATTGACGGAACTCATAACCTTGAGGTAAAGCAATCATGAGTGAAGTTCTCAATAGGCCGGTCGTGCTCAACCGGCCGGAAACAAACGCCGAGAGTGGATGGTTCGCGTCATATCTTCCGGCGATTCTGCCCGTCGTCGGGGCAATTTTAATGACGCTGTGGCGCATCGGAGCGGGGCGCGGATTTATCTCCGACGGCGCTTTGATCACGCTCTCGCTCGCCTGCTACTTAACGGCCGCCGTCTTTCTGCTCACGAACATTTACGCGCCTTCAACGACCGCGCAGCGTCTGGGCTTGTGGCTGACGGGCTTCGGCGTCTTCTTCAATCTTTCGAGTTGGGGCGTGCGCTGGATCGCGGCGCGCGACCGCGAACTTGAAATTCTCGCCAGACAAGGCGGCGAGATGCCTTGGTTCTTTCGTTATATTCCGTTCGCCAATCTCTACGACTTGAGCATCGCCTTCGCTTTCGGTGCGGGGATTACGACGCTTCTGATCGCTCGACGTAAGAATATGAGATTCATCGGCGCGGTGTCCCTGCCGATGATTTCGCTCATTCTGTTGCTCGCGCTTTTCATCGGCAACGACTTCATCAACCTGCCGCCGATTCTCGATTCCTATTGGCGACCGATTCACGTCGGCGTCGCTTCGCTCGGCTACGGCGTCGCGCTCGTCTGTTTCGCCATCGCGGTGCTTTACCTGTTGAAAGACGGAGTAAAAACGGAATCAATGGCAATTTGGACGAGCATCTTCGCGCTCCTCGTGATCGCATCAATCGGACGCTTCGGCGTTTTCACTACCGGAGTTTACAGCGCGTCGGCATTTTTTGTCGGCGAAGGCACGCGCCTCGCGCTTCCGCTTCGCGCGACGGTTCCTTACGTCGGCCCCCTTCTCATCCTCTCGGCGCTACTGCTCGTCGGCGTGCTCGCCTGCTTCACCCAATACTTAACTCAAGCGAGCGAAGCGGCGAGGAAGTGGGGGCATCGCTTGCTCGCGCTCGCCCTTGTCGTTCAAGGTTTAGGGATCGCGGTGCTGGTGGCGCAAATCAGAACGGTAAAGAACATCTTGCCGCTCATTGACACAACACAGTATCCGCAATTCGGGCAGTGGGTAGCGGAGCGCGCCGCACGGATGCAGCCTGAACAAGTCGCGCTTTTAAGCAACGCCGAGTTGCAGAATTACGCCGCGCAATTCATCCGCGAGAACAATTCGATGTTGCAGTTTAGCCTTAACGCGAATCCGGTCGAACTCGCCGCGCTTATCACTGCGTTCGCCGGAACGCTCTTCGTGATTCTCTTCAGCTTCCGCACCGAGCGTATCCGCGAAAGCCTGCCGCCCTTAGAGCGACTCGACGGCATGATGTACAAAACCGGCAGCGTCACCTTCGCACTACTCGCCATGCTTTTGATTACGGGCGCGGTGTGGGCGAACGAATCGTGGGGACGCTATTGGGCGTGGGACCCGAAGGAGACGGGCGCGTTCGTCGCGTGGCTCACTTATGCCGCTTACCTTCACACGCGCATCGCGCGCGGTTGGACGGGAAGGCGCAGCGCATACTTCGCCATCGCCGGTTTCCTCTTTATCGTTTTCACTTAC
>JACCYN010000020.1 GCA_013696465.1 Pyrinomonadaceae bacterium | reverse complement strand
AGACTCCAAGGATAACCTCTAACACTCAGAAACGAGTGTAGCGAATAGCTTTTATCGTTTCAACTCAAGTAGATGTTTGTGACGGTGTGGTGAATCCAAATGGTTGCTCTACAAAAAAGCGAAGTGGTGCGGCGCACTGATGTTGTGAATGAAAACGGGCGAGAACTAAAAACGATTGTGGTGGCGGGTGTGGCGAGCGGGGCGGGGAAAACTTCGCTGGCGGAAGCTGTGATCAAAATTCTGGCGAAGAATTACGCGACGGCCGCAGCCAAGATTACGGTGACGCACGGTGAACGCGGATGTCCGCATGGCGGAAAGGGCTGCAATGTTTGTAGTTCGCTCGGCGGCGATTTTCAAGTGATTACGAAATTGGCGATCACCGGACAAGCCGGAACGGATACGGCGCGTCTCGGCGCGGCCGGAGCATATCCGGTCGTATGGACGATCACGCGGCATGAGATGATCGCTCAGGCATGGAATGCGATGCGCACAGTTTTTGTCGAAAAAGAGTTGGTAGTAATTGAAAGTAATACTTTAGCTCAGACGATACAACCTGCATTAATATTGATGATTGTCGATCCGACTGTCAGCCGCAGATTGTGGAAACCCTCCGCCCGACAGTTAATCGAAACCGCTGACTTCGTTATTTTTAACGAACGCGGCGCGCCGGACAAAAGAGAAACGACGCTAAAAGAGGTGCTAAGTTTGCGCGGCTCGCTTGAGCGTGTTGTGCGCGTTGGACATCCACATGATGTGCAGGACGAAACGGCGGTAGTCAAAAAGCTAAAAGCGGTATACGAAAAGATATAATTGAAGAGATTGTTGTTAAAGAAGCGTTTCGCGGCGGGTAAGTCTAATTCTGTGAAGAGTTGGAAAGTGCAATTTAAGGTTAATGATAAGGTTGTCGGGATGCCGACGTTTCATGTTTAACGCGAAGGAACGCCGCGCTTTAATCGAGCTTACCGTATGACCTCGGCGCTGTCGGGCGTGTTATAAAAGTCATCTCCGGGGCGGCGTGGTCTGGATTGCGGTTCATTCGATTTAGAGCGTGCGACGTTGGGAGTGGCGAGCGGGCGCGGTGTTCCCTCTTCGCTTTTATAGCCGATCTCTTCACGACGCTCACCGCCTACGACGCGAATCAAACGCGCTCCACTCCATTCGCGCGCCGGAAGCTTAATCTGGTATTTGCCTTGCCCACCAGCCGTCAAAACATTCGGCTCAACTTTTACCGGGCGCGTCTCTTTCCCGCCATCATCGCGCCGGACAAATTCCATTTCGATCACCAAATCCGAAAGCGTGCGGTTAGAAAAATTGCGTACCGTGCCGCCAATGATCGCCTGCGAACCCTTTGTATCCGCTTCGTCTTCAAATATCTGAAGCTCGATTGTTAAATTTTTAAGCGGTGTTTGTTGAACGGTTGCGGCGCTCGCGCGCTCCTGAGAGCGGCGGGCGCGAATTGCGAGGTACCCCGCGAGAAGCGCGCCTGTAACGAGTAACGCGCATACGATGGCCACGATGTGAGAGCTTTTAGACGTGGTCGTGTCAGTCGTTAAGTTCACTTACGAGATTTTATTGATCTGTTTCCGTCGGAGACGAACCCGTGAGTTTTTCGACAAGCGCGACGAGAAATTCTTGTTCTGCGATGCCCGTGCTCGGCAGCGTCGTCCATTCCGCCCCCGAAGCTCCATCGGTACGACCTTCAACCCGCGCGTTAACCGAGACATTGGTGTTTGTACCGTCAACGGGTTGTACTTCAACGGTAAGAGAATAGCGACCGCGCGTCCAACCGCGTGCGGTTGCAGGGGGCAATTCAGCATAACGATTGATCTCCGATGCGGCGACCACCGCGCCCTTGATGAACGTAAACGGTTGAGTGACGAAAACACCTTCACCCGCACGGGAAGCGGTTGAATCAACGAGCATCTGGCGTTCACGAATAAGCTCTTCGACGGCTTGCATCACAGCATCACGACGCAGAGTGAATTTGTAAGGATTAGCCAACTGCGTTATGGCTGGCGTGCGACCGCGACCGAAGTCAATGCCGCGCCCGACGCCGGTATCCTGCTTTCGTCCGTTGATGGCGGGTTCGCGTCGGTTGCCGTTATCGCGGATGCGGTCGTTCTGCGCGTCAACGCCTTTCTCCTGAGCGTAGACACTTGACGAGAACGCAATCGTGAACACAAAAAATAATAAAGCCTTTTTCATTGTTGTTTCCTTCGCGCTCAAAACATTTGCTTGAGGGGGAAGACGAGCATAGAACACTTAGAGCGTTCAATACAAGCTTATCTTTATAAGTTCAAAGAAGCGTGCGCACTACTGATCGCCCGTTACTGCGAAGCGTTCCGCGTGCGCTCCCATTCGCGTAGCGCCTGCACGCCGCGCGCGAAATCCGTTTCGTTGTTGTAGAAGTTGTGCGCCCCGTCGTCGCGCTGCGGATCGCGCACGTAGTAAAGGTAATCGGTCTGTGCGGGATTAAGCGCGGCATGGATCGAACTTTCGCCGACGGAAGCGATGGGGCCGGGCGGCAAGCCGCGGGTCTTGCGCGTGTTGTACGGCGAATCGCTGTCAAGGTAGCTTTGGTAAACCTTACCGTCGTTGCGCCACTTGCCCGCGAGTTTTGCGGCATAAATAACCGTCGAATCAATACCGAGAGGCATTCCCGCTTGCAGGCGGTTGTAAATTACCGACGCGATAAGGGGACGCTCCGCGCGAAGCTTCGCTTCAGTTTCGATCAGCGAAGCGACGACTAAGGCTTCACGCGGCGGCAAATCCTTTTTAGCAGCTTTGGCCGATTCAGCTTCCCAAACCTGCTTGAAGCGGCGCACCATTGTGGCAATCATCTCCTGCGGCGTGACTTTCGGGGGAAAGTTGTAAGTATCAGGGTAGATGTAACCTTCGAGATTCGTCGCCTGTAGATCGATCTCCTTAACAAGGTTCGTTTCATTCATTAACTGAAGCGCGCTATCTGTTGAATCTAAATCTAATTCGGGGATACGAGCCATCGCTTCGGCGACGTCCCAGCGCGTCCATCCCTCAATCACCATGAAACGGTTCAGGCGCTGCTGACCTTCTTCAAGTTTACGAAGCACGGTGAGCGGCGTAATCGGCGACGGAAATTTATACTGTCCGGCCTGCAAGCGCGCCTCATGCCCAGTAATTCTTAAATACAAAGCCAACGGCCACGAGCGTCTGATAACGCCTTGAGATGTCATCTGGCTCAAAACCCCGTAAGTTGACGAACCGCGCGGAACATCAATGTAATCGTTCGCATGATTATGCGCGACAGGCGTGTGCAATTCACGGTAAGTCCATGCGGCGAAAGCAGCGCCAGCTACAAGGATGATGAAAAGGCTGGTAAGCGCAAGTCTCTTAAATTTCATTTGCAAGTTTAATAGTATTCTTTAACCAACTCACTGTAAGTTATATCTAACAAGAAGTTTTGCAGAATGATGACGGCGGCTTGACTATGGATGTGCCGGTTGATCTCCGAATCGTTTATTTTAGCCGCCCGTAAAATTTCTTCAGCTTCAGATGATGTAAATCGTTCATCTTGGAGGTAAACTTTAGTGTTCAGAGTTAAAGCTAAGTTGCGGGCGATGCGGCGAACTTCTTGCGTCGCCGTGCCCTCCGTGCCGTCGAGTCGGAGAGGAAAACCAAGCACGATGCCGCGCACGCTGTGTTGCGCGCACAGGTCGGCAATCAGTTTAACTGTTTTTTTCCAACTCGTGCGCTCTAAGTGCGGAAGCAGACGCACGCTCACGCCCGTCTCATCCGAAAGAGCGAAGCCGATATGCTTCGTTCCCCAGTCAACGCCCAACCACCGCCCCGAAGTTGAACTCGCAGCGGCTTCCGTGGCGTAAAGATTTTTAGAATTCCCTTCGAGCAACTTGGCACCGCAGAAAACGTCAAAGTATAACGCGAGAGCGCGTCGGCGCGCCACTGAATGCATCTTGCCTGATACCGTCAAGCTACTGTATGATCCGGCGTGTTGAGAATTTTACGGGCGTCTACAAACAACGCATCAACTCTTGAGGTTAAGTTAATGTCATTCCGCACAAAATTCGCTTTAGTGATCCTATCGGCCACCCTTGCTTTGTATACGGTCGTCGGCGGATGGATGTCCACGCGCGCGCAAGGGCAAAACGACCCGGACGCGCAATTGAGAATCTTTGGAAGCGTTCTCTATCACATTCAGAACGAATATGTTGACGAGCCGGATTTAACGAAGGTGCGCGCTGGAGCGTTGCGCGGTTTGGCTTATGGACTCGACCCGTACTCGACTTACTTAACTTCCGACCAAGTTCGCCAGTATCGCCAACCGGGAGGCAATAACGCGGTCAGCATTGGCGCGGAACTTTCGCAATATGCGTCGTATCTCTATGTGATCGCGCCCGTCAAAGGCAGCCCGGCGGAGGCGGCGGGCGTGCGCGCCGGAGACATCATCGAATACATTGACAACAAAGCGACGCGCGACATCTCGCTCTACGACGCGAAGCAACTTCTTCAAGGCGCGCCCGGCAGCGAAGTTAAACTGCGTGTTATTCGTCTCGGCGCGCGCCCGCAAGTGATCACCGTGCGTCGGGCGGCGGTGCGCACGCCCGTTGCCGAAGCGCGGATGGAAGCTGATCGCATCGGCGTTGTGCGCGTCAACAGCCTCGACGAAGGCGAAGCGAAAGACGTGCGCGCGCGTATCGTTGATTTGCAGAAGCAGGGTGCGCAGAAGATCGTGCTCGATTTGCGAAACGTCGCGGGCGGATCGCTTGCGGAGGGCGTGCGCGTCGCCAATCTCTTTATCGGCGATGGGGCGCTTGCGCAAACCATCGGTCGCGGCAGTCGCACGCTGAAAACTTTTACGGCGGAAGCGAACCAAGTTGTTTTCGCAGGCCCGGTCGTCGCCATCATTGATCGCGGCACGGCGGGCGCGGCCGAAGCGATTGCATCGGCCTTTATCGAACGCAAGCGCGGCGATGTCGTCGGCGAAAAGAGTTTCGGCGCAGGAACTGAACAGGAGTTGTTCACCTTGCGCGGCGGCGACGGATTGCTGTTGACGACCATCAAATGGGCTTCATCGAGCGGTAAAACTTTTCTCGGTTCAGGCGTTACGCCTTCCGTCGAAGTCAAACGTCCCGAACTCGCCGAAGCCATTGACCCGGATGAGTTGACCGGAAACGACGACGATGCGGTTGCGCAACCCAACAACGCGGCGGGAGCGAATCGTGAGACCGCTCCGACCACGCCCGAAGCGACGACGCCCAAGCCGCAAGACGATGTGCAACTTAAAAAGGCGCTCGAAATCTTACGCGCTAAACCGGCAGCGCCGCAGCAACGCGCCGCTTAAGTTGACGCCATTTAAGTTGACGCCATAATCTTTAGTGATAAAGCGAGGCGAGAATAATGTTCTCGCCTCGCTTTGTTTTTACTGTCGGTAAACACTAAATGTGAAATTGTCTCTCGCCGTTTTCGAGTTCTACCGTTTCGTTTATAACGGAATGTTACCGTGCTTTTTCGGCGGATTCGTGTCG
>JACCYN010000012.1 GCA_013696465.1 Pyrinomonadaceae bacterium | reverse complement strand
GGGTCGCGCAAAAGATATGCGGGATGGAAAGTCGGCATCACTTTAATGCCGCGATAATCTTGGAATTGCCCGCGCAGTTTCGTGATGCCTTCCTTCGTGTCGAGTAAATTTTTCATCGCCGTGTTGCCGAGCACAACGATCACGTCCGGCTTCACGACCGCGACCTCGCGCAACAGAAACGGTTTACATATTTTCGCTTCGGCAAGCGTGGGCGTGCGGTTCTGCGGCGGGCGGCAGCGGTTGACGTTGCCGATAAAGATGTCTTCGCGCTTCATGCTGATGGCTTCGATGATCTTGTTTAAGAGTTGTCCGGCGCGACCGACGAAAGGTCTTCCACTCGCGTCTTCGTCCGCGCCCGGAGCTTCACCAACGAACATTAAGCGCGCCTCGCGGTTGCCCTCGCTGTGGACGACCGTAGAGCGTCCCTGACAGCAGAGCGGGCAGCGCATACATTCGCCGATATCGTTGCGGATGTTCTCCAATGTTTCATCGGGGCGCGGCAGGCTCTCGTCGTCCTGCGGTGTCACTTCGCCGAACAAAGTATCTTGCGGCGCGGGCGGATCAACGTCCGGGTATTTCTTTGTTTTTTGTGTAGCCATCGGTGTTAATGAATCTTGCGTGGCGTCTTTAGTGAAAGGCGCGCGCGCAGTTGCTTCTGCGAATTTGCTCGCGGGCGGTGCGGGCAAGTTTGTATCCGCTGCCGTAACGCTTCTCGCGTTGCGCTCCAGTGCTCCGAGTAGAGCGGGCGGGGCAACGCTCGTTTGCACGGCGGGTTTTGTTGCGGGCAGCGTGCCTTCAACTGCTTCAATGCCGAGTTCGCGCGCGTAGTCGGCGATCTCCGCGACTTCTTCCGCAATCCGGGCAAGCGTCCGCTTCAACTGCAATTCGTCTGTCATTAATCACGCATGATAATACACGATTCGTATTGTGGAAACACTACTAAGCGGGGCGGGAAATTTCTGATGTTACCGATGGGAAGCGCTTCGCGCGCAAGGCTGTGATCTCGTCCAAGATGCGGGAAGCGGCTTTGAGTTTGGACATCAAAGGCAAAGCGAGAGGCGTCGCGTCGCCGCGCCTTATGATCGTGATGACGTTTGTTTCAACGTCGAAACCTGCGCCATCCGCCGTCAGATCATTGGCGATCACGGCATCGAGATTTTTGCGTTCCAATTTCTCTCGCGCGTGTTGCACAACATCAGTCGTCTCGGCGGCGAAGCCGATCACTAGCAAGCCCTCGTGTCGTGTGCGCGCAACTTCGGCGAGAATGTCGGGCGTCGGCTCTAAGGTAAGCGTAAACTGTTCGTCCCGTTTCTTTATCTTCTCGGCAGCGCGATTGACGGGACGGTAATCGGCGACGGCTGCCGTGCCGATAAAGACGGTTGCGCCGCGTAGCTCTCGCATCACGCTCGCGCGCATCTCTTCCGCAGTCGTCGCGCGAAGAAGGCGTGCGCCTGCCGGAATGCTCGCCGATGTTACGCCCGCGACGATGGTGACTTCCGCGCCGCGCGCCGCGGCCTGTTCCGCAATTGCGAAACCCATGCGCCCCGAAGAACGATTTGAGAGAAAGCGCACCGGATCAATCTCTTCGCGCGTCGCTCCGGCAGTAATCAGAATGCGTTCGCCCGCAAGATCGTTGAGAGGATTTGAGCCGTGCTGTTCCAAAAGTTCGAGCGCGGCGTGGACGATCAGTTGCGGATCGGCCAAGCGTCCCGGCCCCGTCGTGCCGCACGCCATAATTCCTGCTTCCGGTTCGATGATGCGGACGCCATCGGCGCGCAAGCGTTCGAGGTTGCGCACGGTCGCCGGATGCTGCCACATCGTCGTGTTCATCGCCGGAGCGATGATAACGGGCGCGGTCGAAGCAAGATAGGTTGAAGTCAGAAAGTCGTCGGCGATGCCGTTCGCAAACTTGGCGATGACGTTGGCGGTGGCGGGGGCGACGACGAGCAGATCGGCGCTCTGCGAAAAAGTGATGTGCGCGATTGGATCAGGATTCTCCGGCGCGTAATCGTCTGTCACAACGTGATCGCCGGAGATGGCGCGAAAGGTGAGCGGGCGGATGAATTCACAGGCGCGCGCCGTCATGCACACGCGAACGCGGCAGCCCGCCTTTTGTAGCTCGCGCAGAACCTCGACGGCCTTGTAAGCGGCGATGCCGCCCGTAACGCCTAAAGCCACCTGCTTCGTTGTGATCTCACGCGCCCCGTCTTCATTTGTCATTATAAATTCTTTGTACGCGCAAACATTCCAACCAAAATGTAACATCGCCCCTTGACGCGGCGCAATCGCTTTAGCTCTCGCGGTCCGGCGAAATGCGACGGAGCGCGAAAGCTTGTGGTAAACTTTTTAACCTTCATCCCCCGACATACTTTGCAACGTAAAGGTACGGACGAAGGTTGAACTTCGGGAATTATGAAAGAATTTAGAAGTCTTCTTCAGGTTTGCGGGGCGGTAATGTTAATCGCCGCCGCGAACAATCTTGCGTTGGCGCAGGGAGTACGCGAGAGGCGAAGTGATGAGTTTGGCCCCGTAGTGCGCGCGTATCTTGGGTATTTGGATGCTGAGAGAGAGGTGGTTGACGACCGCGCGAGCCGCCGCGAGATTAGCCCGACCTATTATCGGCGCAACCAGAATCGCATCCGCGCCCTGAGATTTGCCGCCATCCGCATTGCGCGCGAAACTGGCAACGACTATCTGCCGGAACTCGAAGCCGTGACGCGCGACGAATTTAAGAACATATTCGATCCATTGCCGAAAGCGGAGAGCTTGCGCGCCGGAACCGTTATCAATCATACGTTCAGATTTTTGAGCACGGTGCGCGCCGGAGAAATCTTTTACGTTTTCGCGCGCCTCGATCCGTATGAGCAAGCCGATTTGATACACGGGGGAAGAGAAGCAGCGCAGACTACAACGCAAGTCGCCGCGCCTTCCTCCGCTGCTCAAACTAACGCTGCCCCGCATGTGGATGAGACGGTACGTCCGCGACGTGCGGGCGCGCCTTAGAAGCAAAGATAACTTGAAAAAGTTCTTGATTTTGCGGTCGTTATTGCACAGCTTAGACATGCGCCAGCCGACACTCTTCGAGCAGAAACCGAAACAAAGCGAACTCAACGCGGCGGATTACGAGCGCGTGGTGACGTTTGCGCTCGGCGAATTTCAAGCGCGCGGCAAAGTTTTAGCCGAACGCGATCTGCCGCTCGACCGCTTACGCGGCGCGCTCAAACGCGCGTTTGATACTTTCGGCGTCGCGGAGATTGATGACGAAGAAGCATCTGCCGTATTGAGTAGTCTCGGCGCGCAGGTGCGGCGCGTGCCGTCGTTCGTCGCCAAGCATCCGTTCCGCGTGATCGTCTCCCGCGAGTTGGCGGAGCGCAGCCGTCAAGTTTATCAAGATGCAAAATCGCAAAAGTGAACTAACTTTGTCACCGATAAGATTCATGAGAGCGCATATACAAATCTTTGTTAAGTTTTAACACTTCGGTGAAGATCAAAGGATAGATTCGTTAAAGAATCCCTCGTAAACTTGAGCATGAGCTTTCCTTCGTTAGCCGCGCCACGCCAGAAGAGTGATTTGTGGAGTTATGTTGACGACGCCCGCCCGTTGATCGAGCGTGCATTGCTTGACAGTTTGCCGCTTGCTTCGGCGCAAGGCGGAGCAAACTTCAACGACGCTTTGCGCTACGCCCTGTTTCCCGGCGGCAAGCGGTTGCGCCCCGTGCTGACGCTGCTCGGCGCGGAAGCGGTCGGCGGCAGCGCTTCGCAAGTTCTTGCGGCCGCCGCGGCCGTCGAATTCATTCATACCAGCTCGCTCATCTTTGACGACTTGCCGTGCATGGACAACGCTGCGGAGCGTCGCGGCCGAGTCGCCCTGCACGTTCGCTACGGTGAAGGCCTCGCCGTGCTCGCCGCGCTCGCCTTGATGAACGCTTCATATGGTTTGATGTTCGAGTCAGGCGGAACGAATCAAAGTCATGCCGTCCGTGCGCACCGCGAGTTAGTTCAGTGCATCGGCGCGAACGGGATGGTCGTCGGACAAACAATTGACTTGGCGGCTAATGAAAAACCGGACGGGCGCTTCTCGTCCGATTCAATGAGAAACCTTAAAACCTCGGCCTTGGTGCGCCTCGCGTTGCGGTTGGGGGCGATTCTTTGCGGCGCGAACGAAAAACAATTGAATGCTTTAACCCTCTTCGCCGAAAAGATCGGCGACGCTTACCAGACGAGCGACGACATGCTTGATTTAATCGAGGATAAAGCTTTGGGCGCGCGCCGTGCAACTTACGCATCCCGGTACGGAACTTCGGATGCGATGCAGCGCGTGAAGCTGCTGACGGGCAAAGCCAAAGACGCGCTCGCCGCAGAGTTCAGCGACAACCGCCCGTCTCGTCTGCTCGGCGAAGTTGCCGACTACATCGCCGCGCGTCAAAGCTAGAGGTTTGCTTTTCGTGCGAGCGATCAATCCCCGTAAGTAATCTCAAAGCTTCATATGTCTTTACCCGTCGCTCAATCTTCAAGCCCCCTCATCAGCAGAGAAGAGATCGAACGGGCATACCTTTATTGCCGACAGACGGCGCGCACCCACGCCAAGAGTTTCTACTTCAGCGCGCGTTTTCTGCCGCGCCATAAACGCCGGGCGATCTACGCGATCTACGCTTTGTGCCGCCACGTTGACGATGCGGTTGACGAGGTTGCGGCGGGAGACGAAAGCGAAATCACGAACACCATCGAGCAATGGAAAAACGATCTCGACAGAGTTTATCTCGGCGAGATCGTTCATTCGCCCATCCTCGTCGCGTGGCGCGATATGTTGGAACACTATCCGATCAAGCAAGAGTTGCCTTTCGAGCTTATGCAGGGCGTGTTAATGGACACACACACGAAGCGCTACGCGACGTGGGCGGAGTTGCGCGTTTACTGCTACCGCGTCGCGTCGGTCGTCGGCCTCATGTCTTCTGAAGTCTTCGGCTATACGAAGCTGGAGACGCTCGCTCACGCCGAGTCGCTCGGTTACGCGATGCAGTTGACAAACATTCTGCGCGACATCGGCGAAGACTCGCGCGCGAATCGAATTTACATTCCTCAGGAAGATTTGCAACGCTTCGGTTACACCGAAAGCGAACTCATGCGCGGCGAAGTGAACGAAAATTTCCGTCACCTGATGAACTTTGAAATTGAACGCGCCCGCTCGCTCTACCGCGAAGCCGAACGAGGCATTCCGCTGCTCAACCGCGAAGCCCGCTTTACCGTGCTGCTCGCCGCTCGTTTATATGCGAAGATTTTGGATAAAATAGAACACAACGATTACGATGTTTTTACGCGCCGCGCGCACCTGAATTTCGTCGGCAAACTCCGCTACTCCCCTCGTCTCTGGCGCGAAGCCCGTCGCCTTTAAGTGCTTAAGTCGTTTACAAAGTATTTTTAATCAACGACGGAAAATCTGTTACTATGTTCGCTCCGTTACGCAACATCATGCGACGCCCGTAAAATTCACTTTCGAGCGTTCAGCGCGGAAATCAATAAAGAGGAAACATGGACGATAGTCGTCGGAAATTTCTTGGCTCGGCCGCCGTTGGATTAAGTGCCGCTGCGCTCGGCGTGGAATTCGGAACGGACGCTGCGGCGCAATCTATGAATTTGAGACAAGGCGGTTCCGCCGTGCATCGCGCAACGCCGCCGCTTGCCGTCTCAAGTGGAAATGGTGTTGCGGCTGTTGCGAAAGCCGTTGAAAGAATGCGCGCTGGAGCGGATACGCTCGACGCCGTAATTGAAGGCGTGAACATCGTTGAACTCGATCCTAAAGATAACTCGGTCGGCTACGGAGGGTTGCCGAACGAGCGCGGCGACGTTGAACTGGACGCCTCTGTGATGCACGGGCCTACTCGCCGCGCCGGGGCGGTCGCCTCTCTGCGCGGCGTGCGCGAACCGTCGAAAGTCGCCCGCGCCGTGCTGGAGCGCACGGATCACATCCTCATCGTCGGACAGGGAGCGCGTGAATTCGCCACCGCACACGGCTTTGAAGACGTAAATTTGCTCACGCCTGAATCGCGCATCGCATGGATGCGTTGGAAGGAAACTATGTCGGACACGGACAAGTGGGGGCCGACTCCCTACATGCCGCAACCGGCTTCGCCCGCTGGAGAGAAAAGGCGGCGCGAGCAATCGTCGAGTTTCCGCCTTGCCGACGAATACGCCAAAGGCGACGCGACGCGGCGCGACGAGATTCTCCGTTGGGCGGACGAAGTGGCGCGTCGCCCCACGACGGGGACGATCAACTGCATCGCGCTCGATTCGGCTTTCGACATCAGCGGCGTGACGACGACGAGCGGTCTGGCGTGGAAAATTCCGGGCCGCGTCGGTGATTCGCCGCTCATCGGTTGCGGACTATATGTTGATAACGACACGGGCGCGGCGGGCTCGACGGGGCGTGGCGAAGAAGTTATTTACATTAACGGCGCGCGTACCGTCGTCGAGTATATGCGGCAGGGTCGTTCGCCCGAACAGGCGTGTCTTGACGCGCTGAAATTGATCGCCGCGCGCTACGGCAATGAGCAAAGGAAATTGCAAGATATTGACGTTAACTTCTACGCTTTGAATAAGAAAGGCGATTATGCCGGAGCCGCGATCTGGAGTCATACGGTGACAAGCCGGGGCGAACGCCGTCGTCGCCAATTCGCCGTGGGCGACGGGGCGAACGGAAGCGGGCGACTCGTTGAAAGCGCCTACCTTTTTACCCGGTGACCATCCGGGTTAGTGCCTCAACAATATGTCACGACGACCTTTTAGTATAAAAATAACCAAAAATCTGTAGTCGTAAAGCGAATTTAGCGTAAATGTTTATTGACATAACAGGACGATTCGTGTAAAAAGGCCAACGACATAGAAGCCCCATTGGCATCCACTGCCTGTTTTTCCGGGGAATTCCTTTTTGCGGGCGCCAGCGAACTTTCAAAACGATGCAGCATGAAAGCTGAAAATTCGTTTCCGGCAAGCCAGAGATGGTTTGTTTTAGCGCTCTAAAACTTTTGTTTCACTCTACGGGAGGAGAATTAATGATCAGCAGAACTTGGAGCCGTAGCTCACTCGCCATCCTAACTTTAATGGCGATGTTGAGCATGTCCTCGATGGTTGCGCTGGCGGCGCCAGCTCAAGGACAGCAACGTCCTTCGGGTGAGTTAACCGCTTCGGGCAACGTCATGGTTGACGGCGCGAAAGCAATTAGCGGTGCAACCGTGTTTTCGGATAGCACCATTACGACGGCGGAGAAATCAAGCGCCATCATCAACCTCGGCCGCATGGGCCGTGTTGAACTTCTGCCGAATTCGAGCATGAAGCTCAGCTTTAACGAAACCGGTATTACCGGCACGCTCGACGCGGGACGCGCGCGCATCATGACGATGCAGGGCATGACCGCCAACATTACAACTAAAGATGGCTTGGTTGTCTCTGAGACAGCGCAGGCAGCCAACTTTAGCGTTGATGTTGAATGCGGCAACACGGTTGTGGCAACGCAATCAGGCATCGTTGCACTTCGTTCTGGCAGCGAAACAAAGCAGATTGCCGCCGGTAATCAAGACACGGCCGGTCAAGCTGCTCCGGGCACGCGCTGCACGCGCCTGCAAACGGAAGGTATGCGC
>JACCYN010000010.1 GCA_013696465.1 Pyrinomonadaceae bacterium | reverse complement strand
CAAACGCCGCGTGGTTTGAAAGATCGTCTGCGTGTCTAAGGGACTTCCTTCGGGGCCTTTGTAGAAATCATCAATGATGTGCGTGTCGGCGATCACCGCGAAACGGAAATGACGGCTACTTGCGGGCTTATTTCTCCCCTGTTGGTCGGCGAATGTGGCGAGAGCGTTGTCGCTCGTCTCCTCGCTTGCAACGAGCGGGACGGAAAGAAGGGGAAGCGCGCAGATGCCCCCTCCCGCAAGCTTAATGAAGCGTCGGCGTGACGGCTCGATGCGGTTGTTAATGTTGTTGATGATTCCTTTTTTCATCGTGCTTGCTTCCTCCTGAGCAAGAAAAGCTTCTTCGTCAATACGGAATGTGAATTGGATGAACCGTGAGTACGGCTCGGTACAATTTGAACGAACGCAACACGCCGTGAAGCGACGCATTGCGTTCGTCGGACGAATAATTTCGAGCGGAGTTTTGTCACGACGCCCTCAGAAATAGAGTTTGACGGCTAACTGAATTTGCCGCGCGGGGAAGGTGCTGCGAATCTGACCGAAGTTGCTGTTTGAAATGTTGGCGGCAGGCGTTCCGAAGTTCGTGCGGTTGAAGACGTTGAAAGCTTCGGCGCGCAGTTCCAGTCGCGTGTCTTCGCTGAAGAGTCGGAACTGTTTGTGAAGGCCGAGATCGGTTTGCCAGAAAGCGGGGCCGCGCGCAGCGTTACGCGGGGCGTTACCGAACGGCTCGCTGCGGTCGGTCGGAATCGAAACCGCGTCTCGATTAAGGAAATTATCAATCGTTCTTTCGCCTGACGGAGTAACCGGGTCGCCCGTCAAATTCGGGCGGTAGGTTATAGGCGCGCCGACGTTAAACTCGCCCGCCGGGGAATAACTTAAGTTCACGGTGCGCCCGCTTGTCGCCTGATTGATGAGCGTCAGGCGCAAGCCGCCGAGAACGGCATCCAGCGCTCTGGGAATGTCAGTGCCGAATTTGCGTCCTCTGCCGAAGGGCACGTCGAAGACGAAGCTCGTCGTATTGATCACCGGAACGTCGTAGCTTGAACGACCCCACTCGCCTGCGAGATCAAAGAAGTTGGCTCTCGAATTGTCGCCGCCGAAGCTTTCCAAATGTCCCGCCGCGTTGTCGAGCGCGCGCGAGTAGGTAAAGGAGTTTAAGAGGTAGAGTCCGTCCGTGAAGCGCCGTTCAAGCTTGATCTGCAAAGCGTCGTACTGCGCTTCACCGCCGGGAAACGCCGCTTGGATGAACGAGAATGCGGGCAGCGGGCGACGTTGTTGAAGCGGCGTGTTTTCGCCCGCCGCGTTCGGGCGCGCTTGGTTGTAGTCGGCGAGAACGATCAGGTTGTTACTGCGATTGCCGACGTAAGCGACATCAACGAGAAGGTTACGCGCGATTTCGTGTTGCACCGAAACGTGAAAGCTCTGTATGGAAGCGGTCGGCGAATCGAACGGGATGTAATTGACTCTCGATCTCAGAGCGTTGAATCTTTCGGGGACGACCAAGTTTTCGGGATAGCCTTGCTGCGTGGTGCGGAAGCAACCCGTAAAATTATTTCCGACGCAGGGCGGCAGAAGCGTCGTCACACCATTGCTGGTGACGGAGGGTTGTTGCGAGACGGCGACGTTGAAGACTTGCGGCGGATTGAAAGAGAGAATGTTTTCGCCGCCCAAGCGGTTGAAGTGAACGTAGCTAATGCCGTAGCCGCCGCGAATTACGGTGCGCTCGGTGACGCTGTAGGCGAAGCCGAGGCGCGGGGCGAAATTGTTTTTATCGGGTTGAACGAGTGCGCGGTCGGCGAGCGATCCGTCTGTCGCTTGAATGACAGTGTTCGTTTCCGGGTCGAAGTTGCTGAGGCGGTTATCGCGTTCGTATTGCGGCGTGGCGAACTCGTATCGGAGACCGAGATTGAGCGTCAGTCGCGGGTTTACTTTGAAATCGTCTTGGACGTAAAGGAAGTGCATCCGCTGGCGATAGTTGGCGATGAATGTGTTTGTCAACTGATACTCGCTGCGCGCGCCGAGAAGGAAATCGGCGAGGTTGTAAACTGAATTGCTAGCCACGCTCGACGGACGGCTAAACTGTCCGCTATAAGAATCCTGCCCGTACTTCGGGTGGAAGTCTTCGATCTCGGTGTTGATTCTTTGATACTCATAACCCGTCTTGAAACTGTGGCGTCCCGCGATGAACGAGTAGTTGACGCGCGGATTGACGATAAACGGATTTTGATACTGAGGGTTGCTTGACTGACGACCGAGCGTGGTGAAGCCGCTGATCGATTGCGTATTCAAGCCGCCGCTAACTTCTGAATCGGCGGGCAGTCCGGTGATGCCGTAAGTCTCAAGGATGCTCGACGCCCCGATGAGTGCGGGTCGCTTTCCCGCTTCGGTGCGCGAGATGCCGAGACGAAATTCTAGGAGCGATGTCGGCGTTACGGTGAAGGTAAAACCTCCGGCGAGTTGTTGATTGGTGGCATAGACGTTCGCATTGCTGTCGCCGCCGGAGAGTCCCGGTATCGTCGGCGCTTCAAAGTTGCTGAGCTTGCGCATACTGCCGCGCACGAACGTCGTCACGCGCTCGCCAAGATTAAAATCGAGTTTCACGTCGCCTTTGTCGTTGAAGAATTGGCTGCGCGGCAAACTTGAGAAATTGCTGGCGGTGCCGGGAAGATTCGGCGCGGGCAAGTCGGCGAGCACGCGGCGCGCGAACGGGGTGATTTGAGCTTCCGGGATGCCGTTCGCGTACACTTCGCCCGTGAGCGGATTGCGAACCGGGATGATCTGCCCTTGCGCGTTGCGGAAGATGCCTTGGCGTTGTTCGAGCGTCGGGAGCGTGGCGAAGCGCAGTTCGCGCGTGACGCGGCGGAAGCCTTCGTAATCAACGAAGAAGAAGGCGCGGTTGCGGACGATGGGGCCGCCGAAGGTGAAGCCGAATTGGTTCTGAATCAGCACGGGCTTTTCGCCGCCGACAGGTTTGAAGAAGCCCGTCGCGTTGAGCGCGGTATTGCGCAAGAAATTCCACGCCGAACCGTGAAACTCGTTTGTGCCGCTTCTGATCGACGTGTTGATCACCGCGCCGCCGGAGCGCCCGAACTCCGCGCTGTAGTTGTTCGTTTGAACTTTGAATTCTTCCACCGCGTCGGGCGACGGTTGGATGACTTGGTTCGAGAAACCTTGATTGCTCGTTTCGTAAGCGTTGTTGTCAATTCCGTCGAGGATGAAGTTGTTGAGCGAACTGCGCAGCCCGTTGACGTTAAACGAAGCGTCGCGCCCGCCGGAGCCTTGGTTGTTGAGAATCGAATTGCTGACGCCGGGACTGAGTAGCGCGAGGTCGGCGTAGGCGCGCCCGTTCAAAGGCAGGTTGATGATCTGCTCGCGCACGATTACTTGCCCGCGCTCGCTCGTGTCAGTCTCAAGCAGTTGCGCCGTGTCCGTGATCGTCACGGTTTCGGTGACCGCTCCGGTTTGAAGCGACAGGTCAACGCGCTGGCGGGCGTTGACCGTCGCCGAGACGTTCTCGGCTACGGCCGTCGCAAACCCTTGCGCTTCTGCCGTAACTTGGTACGTCCCGATTTTGACGTTGGGAAATTGGTAGCTTCCTTCATCGTCGGTCTGCACGGTTGAAGTCGCTCCCGTCTCGACGTTCTTCAACGTCACCGTAACATTGGGAACGACTGCGCCTGCCGGGTCGCGCACCGTGCCAAGCACCGTAGCGGCGTCGAATTGCGCGAGCGCAGTTGAGGACAAGAACGCGATGCACAACAACGCAGCCGCGCAAATTATCTTGGCGTTTAATTTCAATGTTTGACACTCTTTCATTTTCTTACTCCTCTTAAAACCCCTCGTTAAAAGATCAGCGTAAAGCGACGATTCAACCGAAGCTCCATGGCGTTAGGGGCGGCCGCCAGCTCTCCGGCTCGTCTGCGTTAATTTAATTTCGTGGATCAATTCTTCGCTTCTTGGGCACACTACTAAGGACGTTGCGCCGCAGCGGAAGAACGAGCTGCTAACCCAAAAATCGTTATTGGTAGAAGAACGGAGAGTAGTTGTGGAGTGTTACGACGGTGATAAGAGGGCGCAAACTTTGGGTTAAATCTTCAGTGGCACCATCACTAGTATTGCGCCGCCGCAACAACCGTCATAAACGCGGGAAGTGAATTTTTACGCTGATACGAGAATCTCAAAATGCTTTGCCGTTCAGCCGATTGAAGGTGAAAGTGCGAGCGATGGTTTCGAGCGCTTCTTTATAAACATCGAAAGCGCGCAGGTATGAGCCGTCGGGTTGCAGCCGTCTCGCTTTCACGTTGTCGCGCAGATAGGCGTCCAGCCCCTTCTCCTTCAAACACCTTTTAAGATCGGGCGCGAGGAGCGGAACAGCGACTTGAACGCGGCGGTCAAGGTTTCGCTGCATCCAATCGGCACTGCCGATATAGAGTTCTTCGTCGCCGCCGTTGGCGAAGTAAGGGAAGAGATCATCTCTTCCCGGGGACACGATGTACGTCTTACCGACGATGTAGAACTCACACGCTCTTCAGGAAATCAACATCTCACAATTCATAATGTACAAGTTTTAGGCGCTTAGTAAACGATAGCCGGAGTTTGGCGCAAGAAGCGGTCGTCGGTTAATTGTTGGAGCATGAAGGCGGCGGCATCGGCTCGTGAACGGCGCGACAGAGGATGCCCGCGCTCCTCCCCGCTAAGGATACGCTTATTTACAATTCGCTATTCAGCCCTCAAGACTCGAACACCCACCGCCCGCCGACCATCGTGCGTTCGACGGGGATGTTCACTAAGTTGCGCGAATCTTCGCGCGCGGGGTCGCGCCCCAGCACGACGAGATCGGCGAGTTTGTTCGTTTCGATTGAGCCTTTGAGCTTTTCCTCAAAAGAGGCGTAGGCGCCGTTGATCGTTCCGACGCGGAGGGCTTCCTCAACCGTGATGCGCTGGCGCGCGCCCCAAACATTTCCCTTCATATCAGTCCGCGTCACACTCGATTGCAACGCCATCATCGGCTCGAAGGGGCCGGGCGGGTAGTCAGAGTTTTGCGTGACGCGCAGCCCGGCGTCCAAGAAACTGCGCACGGCGAACATTTGATTTAACCGCTCCGCCCCGTAGTGTCGCATCTTCTCGCCGTGGAAATAGACGTAAGTCGAGAACGGCGTCGGGATCACACCGAGCGCGCGCATCCGCCCGACGAGCGAATCGTTGACGACCGTACAATGCTCGATGCGGAAGCGCGGGTCGCGGCGCGGGCGTTCGCGTTGGAGTCGTTCGTAAAGGCGGAGCACCGTGTCAATCGCCACGTCGCCGTTGGCGTGAATGCCGATCTGCCAATCGGCTTCGTGCGCTTTGCGGGCCTGTGTGTAAAGTTCCTCTTCACTTGTGACGAGGATGCCGTAGTCGTTCGGACGACCGACATAAGGTTCGGAGAGCCGCGCGGTGCGCTCCGAGATCGAGCCGTCGCAGGTCATCTTCATCGCGCCGACTCTCACCCACTCATCACCGAAGCCGGTGCGAACGCCCGCCGCGATCAGGCGATCAATGTCCCAGTAACCGATCAGGCAATAGACGCGGAAGGAGAGTTCGCCCGCTGCGCGCGCGTCTTGGTAGGCGCGAAGATCGTCGTGCGAGCCGTAAGCGTCGTGCACGGAAGTGACGCCCGTGCGCGTCATCATGCGCGAGATGATTTTGACTCCTTCGCGGTAATCGTCGCGCGTATACGTGCTGGGGATGATGCGGTCGAAAGCGTCCGTCGCGTTCTCGCTGATGCGCCCCGTCAGTCGTCCGGTCGCGGAGTCGCGGTCGAAGCGTCCGCCGGAAGGATCGGGCGTATTCTCCAAAACTCCCGCGAGTTTCAGGGCGAACGAGTTGACGTAAGCCGTGTGTCCGCCGCGATGCGCGATGCGCACCGGGTGAGCAGGCGCGGCAGAATCCAAGTCAGCGCGCGTCAGCGGACGCCCTTCGCTCGTCTTCGTGTCGTCGTACTTAAATCCTAAAACCCACTTGCCCTTGGGGGTTTCGGACGCGCGGCGGCGGATCGCCGCTTGAATTTCGGCGATTGAGCGCAGGTCGCAATCCACTTCGCGCAGGTGCAGGCGACCCGCGACCGCCGGGTGCGTGTGCGCGTCAATGAAGCCGGGAACTACGGTCTTGCCTTCGAGGTCAACGCGGACGGTTCGCGCGTCGGCGAGTGGGCGCACATCGTCGTTCGTGCCGATGGCGAGGAAGCGACCGTCGGCGATTGCCGCGGCTTGGGCGCGCGGCTGACGGACGTTGACGGTGTTGATATTTCCGTTGTAGAGGATCATTTCAGGCGCAGAGCGTTCGCGCCGCGCGAGCGGTAGTAACGCCAAAGCGCCTAAGTTGCCGAGAAAGTCGCGCCGTGATGAATCTTGCACGTTTACCTCCCGACTTGGGTTGTCATTGGTTCGCGGCGGCTCTCTTCGGTCACTCCCGCGAGAGCGCGACCTAGCACGTCAAGCGCAAAATCAATTTGCCCGCGCGTGATGACGAGCGGCGGCTGAATGCGCACGACGTTGCCGTAAACGCCGCCCGACCCGACGAGAAGTCCCGACTTCAGACAGAACTCTTTCACGGCTTCCGCTTGCGCCGCGGCCGGAGTCAAATTCTCGTCCGCCGTTAACTCGGTGCCGAGCATCAAGCCAAGCCCGCGCACGTCGCCGATAAAGGGGAAGCGCTTCTGCATGTCTCTGAGCTTCATCAGAATATATTCGCCGTCTTGCCGCGCTTTGGCATGCAGGTTTTCGCGCTCCAAAAAATTTATGTTCGCCAGCGCCGCCGCGCACGAAACGGGATTGCCGCCGAAAGTGGAGAGGTGATCTCCGGGATGGAAGGCGGCGGCGATCTCGTCGCGCGTCGTGAACGCGCCGAGCGGGAAGCCGGAGGCGATGCCTTTAGCCGTCACGAGGATGTCGGGTTCGACTTCGTAATGTTCAATGGCGAACATCGCGCCCATGCGCCCGAACCCGGTCTGCACCTCAGTTTCCGTGCTTCGCGGTGTAACACACTACCGCCTTATGACTTGAACTACGCTCTCTAACGATGGCAAACGACTTTCCGGCTTTTCATCTTGCGCGACGTTCGACCGGCGGGCGATAATCCTGCATCATTCGCCTGAGCCGATCATGCGGGAGCGCAATTACCTTGCGGTTGTTGATGCCCGTCATCGTCTCCGCCGCGACCATCGAATTGATGATCGCTTCTTCGACCACCTGCACGGTGGCGTCAAAGACGGGGTTGATGCGGTTGTTGCCAAGCATCGTCACCTGAGTTGTGGGCAGGCGCAGGGCTTCCGCGTTGGCGGTTGAGAATGCAACGAAGATGTCGCCGGAGCCGTTACCGGAAGTGCTGCCCGTGCGCGCAAGCCCCATTGAAGCGCGTCTGGCTAATCGTTTCAGTTGATGCGGCAGGAGCGGCGCGTCCGTCGCAATTACGATGATGATCGAGCCGGTGTCTCCGGTCATCACATCGTTTGCGCGCGCCGTCGGTAAATCTTCGGAAATCTCCCGCCCAACGGGGACGCCCGCGACCATCAGTTGACCGCGCCGACCGCAGTTGCATTGCACGAGCGCCGCGACGGTGTAGCCTCCGAGTTCTTCGCTCAGTTTTCTTGAAGCCGTGCCGATGCCGCCCTTAAAGCCGTAGCAGATCATGCCCGTCCCGCCGCCGACGTTGCCTTCGGCGACGGTTGTCGATCCGGCGTTGTTCAGCGCGTCGAAGACATGCTGCTGTTTGACGTGAAAGCCGTTGATGTCGTTCAGGAATCCGTCATAAGTTTCGGCGACGAGGGGCAGCGACCAGAAGTCTTCGCCGAAACTGTTGAGGGGCGGTCGGCGTTTCGTCTGCACCTGCCACGCGATTACGGCGTCGCGCACCACGCCGACGCTGTGCGTGTTCGTAATCATTAGGGGGCCTTCGAGGAAGCCCGACTCTTCGATCCACGTCGTGCCGGTCATCTCGCCGTTGCCGTTCAAAGAGAACCACGCTGCGAAGACGGGCTGCGTCGAATTTTTGCCGCGCGGCAAGACGCCCGTGACGCCCGTGCGCACCGGCCCCATGCCGACTTTAAGCGCGCCGTCGCCGGAGATGAGCGTCGTCTGACCGACTTCGACGCCCGTCACGTCCGTGATCGCGTTCAGGCGTCCGGGCGTGCCGTCAAAGGAGATGCCGAGGTCGCGCGCGCGCGGTTTGTGTTGCGACATGACGATGCCGGAAAGCACGAGCAGGACGATGAGCGAGCCTGTAATTTTCTTCATCTCTTTTTCGATTTCTGTGCCGAACTCGAGGTATTCGACTCTGTGATATCCAGCTTCACCATAATTATACAGTTAATAAATAACGGATTCGACCTGCGAGACTTGATGAGCTTTGTTGATGAAAATCTCTCAAGGCGTGTAACTGTAGTGCCACGGTTCGCGCGGTGATGCGAGCGGGCCGGTCAGCTTCGCGCCCGACTGGGCGATTGCTTCGCTCAACTTCGCCGTCCACCCTTGCGCGTCCCAAACGTCTTTTACGGAAGACGATGTTGTACTCGCGATGAGTTTGCCGTTTTGTGTAACTTGAAAGTCGAAGGCTCGTAGCTGTCCGTGCGCCGACAAGCCGGGAACAGCCACGGTCGGCGATTGAGTCGTTTGGTAGCTCTGAAGAAAGCGTTTGAATTCGGCGAGACTTGATTGTTCGGGGATGTCGTTGTAAATCGGCTTCGCAAGCTCCGCTGTGGTTGATGCCAGCAGCGCGTCGCCCGCTGCCCCGACGGAGGCGGTCTCATTCCAATTCTTGAGTTGCCAGTCGAGGCTTCTTACCTCCGTGTTGACGTGCAGCGAGTATCCGGGATTCATCTCGGCAAACTTACTTTTCGCCTTCTCGACTTCGGCAAGCGCCGCCCTGTATTCGGGCGAGATTTTATATTTGCTGATCTCCTCTTCTGACCACGCCCACTTAGTAAGTGCTTCGCTCCCGCTCCTCAAATAACTCCTGAGCGCGAGCAGCCTGCGCGGGATGTCGATGATCCTTGTCAACGCCTCCTGAACCTTGAGGTCTAATTCATTACCCGCCGCGTCTATGTAAGATTCTATTTTGCTTTTCGCTTGGGGCGGGCTTGGGCTGGCGCTTGCGGGGGTTGTGGTCGGAGCGGGTGATGCGGAAGCGGGTGCGTTGGAGTTGGGAGAAGGAGAGTTTGCATTCTGCTCGACGATGCATCCGGTCAGCAGACATGCGGCCATAATTGCCAGTAAGCAAAACTTTAAGCGCATAGTCGCCCACTCCTTAGGAGTATTAACAGAACAACTTTCGACAGGGAACATTAATGGAAATCAGTTCGTATTTCAATGAAATCAATCGGTATTTGTTCGGAGCAACTTCTCAAACTGACTTTCGTGAATCGCCAAGCTGAAAAATAATTTTCTCTGAGTGTTAATAATTCGCTTCGGGGCGCGTTTTATGTGTGACGACCGCAATGTGAAGGAGAACGACGTGCATACGATTGCAGCCACAGCAGCGACCACACTGAGAACGGCCGCGCCCGTAATCGAATCGAACAGGCTTGAGCATCTCTTCCGCGAACACCACGCGCAAATCTTCCGCACCGCCTACCGCATCACGGGAAGTGTGACCGATGCCGAAGACGTTCTACAAACAATTTTCTTGCGTTTAGCTTCCGGCAAAGAGCAACGCGACCTGACGCCTAATCCGGCGGCTTACCTCCGGCGCGCGTCCGTCAACGCGGCGCTCGATCTCATACGCGGCCGTCAAAGCGCGCGTTTGATTTCCTTGGAATCAATAGAGCCGACGAACGAACTTCTGAATAGCTCCGGCTTTAACCCGGAGCAAGAGTATGCCGACCGCGAACTGCGCGCGCTCGTCCGGGGGGCGATCACGAAACTTGGCGAGCGCGCCGCGACCGTGTTTGTGCTGCGCTACATCGAAGGTTACGACAACCGCGAGATCGCCGAAGCAGTCGGCGCGTCGCCGATGGTCGTCGCCGTCACACTTCATCGCGCGCGCACGCGCCTGCGCCGCGAAATTGGTCAGTATTTGGAGAAACATCATGAAGCGTAACAGAAAAGAACTCGACGCCATTTTAGACGATGTTGTTAATAGCATCCGTAATGAAGGGGTTGATCAGTCAACGGTAAACGATGCGGCGGCGCGTGTGTGGGCGCGCGTCTCTGTAGGAGCTTCGGGCGGGGAAGCAGTTGAAGCCGCGCTGGTCGCCTCTGAACACATCGGCGGCTGCGCGGATTTTCAATCGCTCATTCCCTTCTACCTGCGCGGGGAACTGTCGCAGGCGCGCTCGCTGCTGCTTAAAGATCACACGTACGAGTGCATCCCGTGTCGTAAAGCGTTGAAGGCGGCTCGCACGGGCGAGCGTGTTGTAGTGACGAATACGGAAGCGGTTAAACATGCGCGGGCGAGTGCATCGTCGTTCACTCCGTCCTTCACGCGCTGGAGCATCGCCGCCGGATTACTAATTTGTTTTGGTCTCGCCGCGATGTTCTTCGTCGAGCGTCTTGATCTGTCCGGCAGCACTCTCGCCGCAACGATTGACAATGTGAACGGTGCGGTCTACCGCGTTTCGGAAACTGAGAGCCGCGCGCTTGCAATCGGCGAGCAGATTCAGAAAGGCGAGCGCGTGCGGACGGCGAAAGATTCCAACGCCGTGCTGCACCTTGCCGACGGATCGCTCGTCGAAATGCGCGAACGCAGTGAGTTTTCCGTTTCTGAGAACGCGAAGGGCGTGACCATCAAACTCGAACGCGGCGACATCGCCGTTGAAGCCGCGAAACAACGCGACCGGCATCTTTACGTTGCTACGCCGGATTCGCTCGTCTCCGTGACGGGCACGATCTTCTTCGTCGGTAGCGGCACGAAGGGTTCACACGTCTCCGTCGTCGAAGGCGAAGTACAGGTGGAGCACGCGGGACAAGAAAGCGTGTTGCGTCCGGGCGATCAGGTGACGACGAGCGCGAACCTCGAACGAGTTCCCGTCACACAGACGCTCGCTTGGAGCCGCAACGCCGCGCGCTACACCGAACTCGTGACGGAGTTGGCGAAGCTCGGCCAAGACATCAACCAGAGAGTGGAGCGGCCGGGCGTGCGTTATTCCTCCCGCTTCCTCGACGTTGTGCCCGAAAGCACGGCTCTCTACGCGGCGCTTCCGAACTTGAGCGGGGCGCTCGCCGAATCACATCGCATAATGCAGGAGCGTATCAGCCAGAACCCCGCGCTCAAGGAGTGGTGGAAAGACGAAAGACAAGACGGCAACGGAATGAACGGAATCATTGATCGCGTTCGTGAGTTCGGTCAGCATCTCGGCGATGAGATCGTCGTCAGTGCGAGTTTGAATGCTGAGGGCAAACCGGGCGATGTAATCGTCCTCGGCGAGTTGAAGGACGCGGCAGGCTTCCGACCCTTCCTCGAAAGTCAGATCGCACGATACGCGGGCGAAAACAAAAGTGCCCCCGCAGTTCGGATTATAGACGATCCGCTCACCGCGACTTCTTCGCGGTCGAATGCTGCTTTGAATAAGCTGGAAATCCTCGTCTGGGTGCGCGACGATCTCTTCGCCGCATCGCCGAAGCTTGAGCAACTGCAAGCCTTGGCGACGACGTTGAACAACGGCGGCGCGCGCTCGTTTGTCGGCACGCCTTTTCACGCGCGTCTTGCGGAAATTTACCGCGAGGGTGCGGGACTCGTCGTCGCCGCTGATTTGCAAAAAATCATCAACGGGGTTGCACGTGAGGAGGCGGCTAAAGCTGACGGCGCACGGCATCTCGAAGGATTCAAACAACTCGGACTGATGAGCCTCAATCATTTTGTCGTTGAGCAAAAGGAAGTAAAAGACAAAACGCAGAGCCGCGTCGTGTTGAGTTTCAACGAATCGCGCCGGGGAATGGCTTCGTGGCTTGCCGCGCCGGGCCCGATGGGCGCGTTAGAGTTCGTCTCGCCGGACGCAAACGTGGCAACTGATTTCGTAGTCAAAGAGCCTGCGCTGCTCGTTGACGACCTGCTCGGCTTCCTTGAAACCGTGCAACCGGATTTGCGCCGCCAATTAGGTGAGCTTGAGGCGCAGCAAGGGATGAACGTGCGGCGCGATTTCGCCCAGCACCTCGGCGGCGAATTCGCCTTCGCCATTGACGGCCCTCTGCTTCCGACGCCCTCTTGGAAGATGATCACGGAAGTTAATAACCAAGAGGGGCTACAACGCTCGTTTGAGGGCGTGGTCGGAAAGCTGAACGCTTGGGCGGCGTTGCAAGGCAAGGGCGGACTGCGCTGGGACAATGCGACGGTCGGCGGGCGCACGTTCTACATTTTGCGTTCGGTGGACTTCGGACTCGAAGTGCATTACACCTACGCAAACGGCTATCTGATCATCGCGCCGAGTCGCGCGCTGCTTGATCGCGCTTTGAAATATCGTGAATCGGGTTACACTCTGCTGCGTTCGCCGCGCTTTACAACGGGGATGCCGGAGGACGGCAACGCCAACTTCTCCGCTGTCTTCTATCATGATCTCGCCGCGATCTTAAAACTATTAGCCGAGCGCGCGCCTGAAAGCGAGCGGCAATCAATCGCCGCGGCCGCCAACATGCCGCCGACTTTAGCCTACGCTTACGCGCAGGATGATCGCATCACGTTCGCCGCAAACACCGAAGGCGGGCCGTTCGGCCTCAGCCCCGACAGTCTGTTAGGTTTGCCAAATTCGTTCGGACTTCAAAACATTCTGACGAACGCGATGGGCGATGAGAAACAGCCGAAACATTGAAGCGTCGCTTTGCGCCGCCCATCAGAAAAGAACGCGGATGATCGGAATGAGAAAGTCGGAGTTGCAACTTGTTCCGCATGATCCTTTGTGGCGCAGTGAGTATGAGGCGGAGAAAAATCGGATCATCGGCGCGGCGGGTGATGATGTGCGAGTTGAGCACGTTGGCAG
>JACCYN010000377.1 GCA_013696465.1 Pyrinomonadaceae bacterium | reverse complement strand
GGAGAATCCGCGCCGTTACATGACTCCTGCGGGACTGCGCGAGGCGGAAGTGCGCCGCGAAGAAATCAAAGTCCGTAAAGGATTCGCCGATGCTTCAACCGAGATCGTTCCCTTTGAAGTAACCGTGACGCGCAACGGCCCCATCATCTTTGAAAGAGATGGCGCGCGTTACGCTCTGCGCTGGACGGCGCTCGATCCGCAGTCAGTCGAACTCGAAGCCTTCTACGCGATTAACCGCGCGCGAAGCTGGAACGATTTTCAAAACGCCCTGCGTCGCTTCACGGGGCCGACGCAGAATTTCGTCTACGCCGACGTTGACGGACACATCGGCTACTACGGCGCGGGTCGCATTCCAAGGAGGAAAACGGGCGACGGCGCGCTGCCTTACGACGGCGCAACCGACGCGGGCGAATGGACGAGTTACATTCCGTTCGACAAACTTCCGCACAGTTATGCTCCCGCTTCCGGCATCATCGTCACTGCGAACAACCGCGTCGTCGGGCGGGATTATCCGTACCACCTGACGCACATTTGGGCTGCGCCCTACCGCGCCCGCCGCATCTACGATCTGCTCACGGCGAAAGAGAAATTGACGGTTGACGACTTCCGCCGCATTCAAGCCGACACATATTCGATCCCTGATGTGACGTTTACGCGCGAAGTCTTAAAAGTCGCCCGCCCGCTCGCCGCAAGTTCGCCCGAATGGAAAGCGATAGTCGTAGCTTTCGATAATTGGGATGGCGTCTCAAACGCTGACTCGCGCATTTTGCCGCTTGCGGTCGGGATGCGCGCGGCGTATCGTCGTCGCATACTCGCCACCGCGGTCGGCGAAGAGCGCGCCCAGCAGTTGACGATCTCCGCCGTCAGCACGTTCATTGATTCCGTTATCCAAACGCGCCCGCGCGAGTGGCTGCCGAAAGAATTTCCTTCATACGAAGCCTTACTGCTTCAATCTTACAGAGACGCACGCGCGAATCTCACAAAGCAACTCGGCGCAGACGAAACTCTCTGGACGTGGGGGCGCACCGGGCAAATCCGCTTCCTGCACCCGCTCGCTTCCGTCCCGCTCATCGGCTCGGCGTTCGTGATCGCCCCGCTCCCGCGCTTCACCAACGGCTCGGCGGGCACCGTCAACGTCGGCGGCAGTGTCTCGATGCGCCTCATCGCAGACACGAGCGACTGGGACAAAACCCAGCAAGGCATCCCGCTCGGACAATCCGGCGACCCTTCAAGTTCGCACTGGAAAGACCAACTCGACGATTGGCGCAACACAACGCCGCGCCCGTTTCCTTTCAATAGCACGGCGATTCGTAACGCGACGAAGGAAACGATTATGCTTGCTCCAGAGCAGAAATAAAATTGTACGCACCTGTTATGATAGAGATGCTGGTGAGAAAATTTCTATTTACTTTGGTTGTGCTTTCAGCAATGTTTAGCTGTCGAAGCTCGCACGTTGCGCTAACGATCAAGCAAAAGCAACTTGCCGACGAACTGAAAGCCATAACCGACAACTACTTGGTTGCGCACATTGTAAGACCGAACTTCGGTGGAAAAGTGTTTTGCGCTCACAAGGTTTTAGACGTTGAAGAGAAGGGTGATGCCGTGAATGAATATGTGTACACAATTTGTCAAGAGTACAATTCAAGAAACGAAGTGTTACGCGAGGGAACGGGGACAGGTGTTCCCGTCGTCCTTCAAATCGAAAAACGTGATCGGGAGTATCAAGTTATCAGCCATCGAATTCCGGGAGACTCGCCAAGATATCCAGATGACGTGGAGCGAATGTTTCCTAAGAAAACGCACAACGAGATATTTTACGGCCGCCGAGATAACTTACTGGCAGAGGTTCAAAAAGAGGCGAGGGAATTCTATGGAATCAAATAACGTCGCATTAAGCCAGCCATTGCCTTGACCCTCCTGATAGTGATGGACGCTCTCGGTGGTAAGAACAACTCGTTGCGCCTTTTCTTCGGTGTTGAACTTTCCGAGGAAGTGCGCGGGCGCGTTGCGGAGCACATCGCGCGTTTGCAAGAAAACGAATCAAGTCGCGGCGCGCGTTGGGATCGCGTGGAGAAGTTGCACATAACTCTGAATTTTTTGGGCGAAACTCCTGTTGCGCGAATTGAGAATCTCATCTGTGCTGCGCGCAAGGTTATACATGAGTTCTCGCCGTTTGAGTTGAGCGTCGCTGGTGCGGGAGTGTTTCCGCCGCGCGGGGCGGCGCGTGTGCTGTGGCTCGGCATTGAAGACGAGAACGGCAGGCTCGCCGCTTTGCAACGAAGACTTGAAGACGAGTTGGCGGGTGAAGGCTTCGCACGCGAAGCACGACGCTTTCATCCGCATCTCACCCTTGCGCGGTTGCAGCGCGCTTCTGCTTCGGACGCTAAAATGCTGGCGAGCGCGCACGCCGAAGCGGAATTCACAAGCGCGCCTTTTGCCGTGGCTGATTTCGTGCTGATGCAAAGCGAGTTAAGCGCAAAGGGATCGCGCTACAGCGTGGTCGAACGATTTAGCTTGGAAGCAATTTGAGCGAAGCGGCGGGCGAAAGCGCGGCGGGTGAAACAATAAACACCTTGCGAAAGATGGAAGGCGGCAGTGATCCAAAAACATTGCCGCCTTTCGTTTTATCTTACGCTTTCTCCGGCCGCTAAGATTTACGTCGGCAGTTGACGCGGGCGGGGCGGCGTTCGCTCGCCGTCATCTTGCGCGTTGCGTCGCTCGCCGGTTTCGCTGATCATCTCTTTGATCGCGCCGATGCTCGATAACATGCTCGAAGTTTCGATGGGCATAAAGATCACTTTCGAGTTGTTGGTGCGCGTCATCTCTTTGAGGCTCTCGATGTAGCGCGTCGTCAGCAGATACTGCGACGGGTCGGCGCTCTGGGGCATCGCCTGTGAGATGCGGGTGATGGCTTCCGATTCGGCCGCGGCCGCTTGCAGGCGGGCTTGCGCCGCGCCTTCGGCTTGCAGAATTGCGGAAGTCTTTTCGCCCTCGGCGCGCGTCACAGCCGCTTGCTTCTCGCCCTCGGCGCGCGTGATCGCGGCCTGCTTTTCGCCTTCGGCCTGCAGCACAAGGGCACGGCGGTTGCGCTCAGCCGTCATCTGCTTCTCCATCGTCAGGCGCACGTCTTCCGGCGGGTTAATGTTCTTCACGTCAACACGCGTGACTTTAACGCCCCATTTGTCAGTCGCTTCGTCGAGAATAAGGCGCAGTTTTGAATTGATTTGATCGCGCGACGAGAGCGTGTGATCCAAATCCATCTCGCCCATTACGGCGCGCATCCCCGTGATCGTCAACTGCACGATGCCGCCGACGAGGTCGTTGATCTCATAGATGGCTTTGACCGGATCGGTGATCTGCCAATAGACAACCGAATCAACGAGGATCGTCACGTTGTCGCGCGTAATGACGGGTTGCGGCGGCAAATCAATAAAGTTTTCGCGCAAATCAATCGAGGTCTGCGCGGGGCGCGTGTTCGTCCAGTAGACGGCGCGTGGCTTGTCGAAAAAGGGCCACAGCATATTCAAGCCGCTTGCCGCGATGCGGTCAAAGCGCCCTAATCGCTCGATCAACATCACGGTTGATTGCGGCACGATCTTGATCGTTTTAGAAGCTACGATCAAAACGGCGAGCGCCAAGAAAAGCAAAAAGCCGATGAACAGAAATGGCATAACTTTCAACCTCCGTCAGTTGCGTCCACCCGCTTGAAAAGTGATTGAGCCGAAACTATAGCTCATCGTCCCCGTTCAGTGAAAGAGCGCGGGCGTCCGGCGGTTGCCAACCGCCAAACGCTTCTTCGACGACGCGCGCAGCGCGGAACAATAGTTTTTCATCATAAGGACGCCCGACGAGCTGCACGCCGACGGGCAACCCGCCACTGTCGCGCAGGACGGGCACGACGATCACCGGCAAGCCAAATACGTTGAATGCCTGCGAGGGGCTGAACGCACGGAAGATGTTTACCGCTTCTCCGCGCGGCACGGTCTGTTCGTTTCCATTATCAATGAAAACTTTTCTCGTGCCGTGCTCGAAAGCCGAAACGCTTCCGACGGGCGCGATGACGAGTGGAGTCGTTCGCATCCATCGGACTAAGGCGGACAACAAATGATTACGCTCATCCATTGCTGCGTAGTAATCGCTTTGCCGAAACTCGGCGTTCGTCCGCATCAGGGCGTGCGCCGCCGCGCCCGCTTCCGTTTCACGGTCGCGGTAAACTCGCCGCACGTAATCCGCCGTCGCTCCCTGAAACAATTTCAGCCACAACGCAAAGCCTTGCTCTACACCCGGCGGGCGCTCATTAACCGCCACGCACCCGGCTGCGGCGAGCGAGCGCGCCGCAGCCTCGATTGCGCGCCGCGTATCTTCCGTTGCGGGCGCAACCCCATCATCTGCATACCACGCGACGTGCACATTTTTGAGCGAGCGCCAATCTGTTCTCCGCCCGTCAACTTCCCAGAAACGAATAATATCTTCGTCTTCCTCGTCCGCCGTGTTGAGCACATCAAACATCAACTCCAGATCATTTACAGAACGCGCCATCGGGCCGACGCTCGCGCCGAGTGCAAACGCTCCTTCGCACGCGGGGAAGTGCCCATCAATCGGTATTAACCCGGCGGTCGGTTTAAGTCCCATGATGCCGCAGAAGTGCGCCGGGATACGGATCGATCCGGCGAGGTCGCTGCCCAACCCGAAGGGAGACAAACAGGCGCTCACGGCCGCCGCTTCGCCGCCGCTTGATCCGCCCGGCGTGCGTGAGAGATCGTGCGGATTATTTGTCCGACCGAAAACAAGATTGTCCGATTCATAAGTTAACGCCATCTCGGAGACGTTCGTTTTACCG
>JACCYN010000358.1 GCA_013696465.1 Pyrinomonadaceae bacterium | reverse complement strand
GCCAAGCGGCAACAACAGAAAATGCGCGAGGGCGATGCCAACGGCAAGGCAAGCGGCACACGCAGCAAGCGGGTGAGGATTGAAAGCCATGAGGTGAAGTCGGCTCTAAGAATTTATTTTTATGCGTGTGCTAAAACTCGGCGCACCGGAGAAGTCTTTTAACCCATACGCTCAACTTATCTTTCGCAGACGTTTTCATGAGCTTAACTTGATTGAATCAAATGAGCCACCGTTTCGACGTGATGAGTCTGCGGAAACAAATCGAACGCACAAATTGATTCGAGTTCGTATCCGGCTTCGGTGAAGCTTCGCAAATCGCGCGCAAGCGTTGCTGGATCGCAGGACACATAGGATATGCGCAGGGGGCGCAACTCTTTTATTCCTCCGATGGCTTCCGGCTCCGCACCGGCACGCGGCGGATCGAGCAACACGAAATCAATTTTTTCGAGCGCGCGAGCGTGAGTTTTCAGCCAATCGCCGACAGCGGACGTTTCAATCATTCCGTTGATGAGATTCGCTTCTCTCAAGTTTTGAATTGCGTAGCGGGTCGCCGATTTGTTCGCCTCAACGCCGATCACCTTTTTGAAACGGCGCGCGAGCGGCAGCGTAAACAGCCCGACGCCGCAGTAGAGATCGAGCGCCGTGTCGCCGGAAGCGAAGCGCAACGCTTCGGCGACAAGGGGTTCGAGCAAGTCGTGATTGATCTGAAAAAAACAGTTTGCGCTGAAACGGTAACGCTCCCCGCCGACGGTGCGCGTCGCTTCGTGAATGTTAGCATTTGTCAAAGAAGAACTGAGCGCGATTGCGCCGTTATCTCCCACCACCGCTTCAATCTCATCAGCGTCATCTGGCAACGAACGAACGCGGAGTTTTTCGCGCAGAGTCGTCAGCGTCGTTTGCAGTTCGGGAACGATGACAGGACATTCAACCACATCGCAGATTTCGTGTGAGCCGCGCGCGACGTAACCGAACTTTTCCGCTTCCCTTTCGTATTGCCAGCGAGCGCGCGAGCGGTAACGCCAAGCGAAGGGCGCGGGCGTGACAAGTAAATCTGCCGGAGGTTCAAGGCGGGCGATGCGTCGCAAACAATCGCGGATGATCTCGGCTTTCGCCGCAAGTTGCGCTTCGTAATTTAACTGCTGGAAATCGCAACCGCCACAACGCCCAAAGTAAGGACACGGGGGCTTAACGCGCTGCGGTGACGGTTCAAGAATCTCCACGATTGAAGCGAAGAGCGTGCGCCCCCGCTTGTTTTCGACGCGCACGCGCAACCGGTCGCCCGGCGCGGCGAGCGCGACGAGAAGAGTTTGACCGTCCGCGTGCGCTAACCCCAAACCGCCCGGTAGCACGCGCTCGATTACGACATCAATCTCCGCTCCAACCGTCGTGCTTTCGCCCGCGCGCGTTCGCCCACCGTTCTTATCTTTCGACATCGCAGGCAGATTTTTTCCCGTCAAACTTACGGCAGTTCTCGCTCCGTCTCAAACTCGATGGCGGCGAGTGAACTGCCCGCGAATTTGTTGTAGAGAATTCCGCAGAGTGTGCCGCCTAAGAATCCGACGATGCCGTTGGCGACCATAAAGATGATCATAAACGGCACGAAATTATCCCTCATCATGCCGCCAAACACGAACTGTGCGTTGTCTCCCATCATCGCCGAACCGAGAAAGATCACGGTGTAGACAACGCTCGTGACAAACGCGAAATCGCCATAAAAATTCCTTGCCACGCGGCGATAGAAGACACGCGCACGCTTTTAATCGTCATCCTTGCCATATTTAACTCCTTGCACCAAGCGAATATCCTCGCGTCCTCACAAGTAAAACAAGCTCAGACGCGGCATCCGGTGAATTTCCCTTAGACGTTTCAGCAGTAAGTTGTTCATCGTCGCTTCGTAAGTCGCAGTTTCCATGCGATTGCGATACGGGAGCAGTTGCTCTTCCGCCTCCGCTTGCAGGCGCGCGAGTTCCTCGTTGGTAACGCTGCGGCGCATCGCGTGATCGAGCAGCGTTTCGAGATCGGTAAGCGCCCTCTCAAGCATCTGCGTGTTGGGTTGCGCGGCGCGGGCGAAATCAATTTCGAGTTCTTCAAGGCGCGCGACGAGGCGCGTTAGCGTTTCGCAAAATTCGCCGTGCGAAACCTTCGCGTGCCCCTTGCAGACGAGGGCGAGTTCGCGGCGGCGGCTTGCCAGATGTTCGAGAACGATTCCGCGTTCAAAGAAATTGTCTCCCCCGCCATTTGTTTTCGCATTCCGGCCGTTCTCCGCTTCCCCGACGCGCGCGCCGCGCTGCGATTCCATCCACTCGGCGTATTGCGCTTCGACTTCCTCCTGACAGTAAAGCAGAGACTTCACCGCGCGCTTACGCGGCTTTGAGTTGAAAGAATCAAACGCCGCCTCGATGCCGCGAAGCGCGACGTGTAACGGCACGCCGCGACCTTTCCAACTCTCCATCAACGCCCAATCCATCGGCGAAACTAGCAACGGTTTCCCGCGTCGCCGAACGAAAGTTTCCTCAATCTCGGTAAAGTAGTCAAAATAGTTTAAGGACATGATCGCTAATTTAGGTGTCAAATATCAAATTTGAAGATTTCAAATTCTATGTTCTTACTTCTTACGCTCAAAGCTACTGCTGTGTTTCCCTTTGCACATCGTTTGCGGTCGTGTGCTCATAAATAAGTCTTAAACCTTCGAGCGTCAAAGTGTCGTCAACGGTTTCGATCAATTCCGACCCCGTTGCGATCAGCGAAGCCAGACCGCCCGTTGCGATCACCCGCGCCTTGCCTCCGAGTTCATCTTTCATTCTTCGCAAGATTCCGTCAACCAATCCGACGTAACCGTAATATAAACCCGATTGGATCGCGCCAACCGTTGACGTTCCGATCACGCTCGCGGGTCGTTTGATCTCGACGCGCGGGAGTCGCGCCGCGCGCTCGAAAAGCACGTCCGAAGAAATGGCAATGCCGGGCGTGATCGCGCCACCGAGATATTCTCCGTCAGCGTTGATCGCATTGAACGTGGTCGCCGTGCCGAAGTCAACGACGATGCACGGGGCGCCGTAAAAGTGTCGCGCCGCCACCGCATCAACTAATCGGTCGGCGCCAACGTCAGACGGCGGCTCGTAGAGAATTTTCAACCCCGTTTCCGTCGTGTGATCAATAAAGAGCGGCGTGCGATTGAAGTATACTTCCGCCATGCGCTTCAAGGTGTAATTAAGCGGCGGCACGACCGATGAGATCGCAACTGCCGTGATCTCTTGAAAATCAATTCCGGCGAGCTGGAAAAGATTGCGCGCGTGAACGCCGTATTCGTCAACGGTGCGCGCCCGCGCCGTCGTCAAGCGCCAATGCCGGAGGAGTTGTCCGCTCGCGTAAACGCCGAGCGATGTGTTCGTGTTTCCGACATCCAAAACGAGCAGCATAAATTTTCCTTTAGTTGACCGGATAACGCGCGCGAGAAGAATTTTCAACTAACAGCGTTTCAATAAGAGCACGCGCTGCGTCTGTGCCGTCTTCTCCCTTGCCCGCCGTAGTGTGTTAAAACAAACTGCGACTCGCCGAATTTAGTTTGAGACGGCCGCGCGCAACTGCGTCACGTCGCCCGCGCTCACCGTCACGATTTCCCCGCGCGTGGTTTCTACACGCAAACGGCCGTCCGCCGCAAGCCCGCGCGTCACGCCTTCAAAAACTTTCGTGCCCGTTTCGACTCTCACCCACTTGCCTTCCGCGTAGGACGACGCACGCGACCACGCTTCAATGATCCGGTTCGCGCCATCTGCTTCATGTAATAGACTGTAATTTTCACCAAGTTGCGCGATGAGCGAGCGCAACATCGTCTCCGCGTCGTATCGCTTTCCCGTTTCAGCTTCGATTGAAGTCGCTGTGTGTTTGATCTGAGGCGGGAACGCTGCGTCGGTTAAGTTGATGCCGATGCCTAAGACGACGCACGCGCCCGTAGGGGTGTCAATCGCTTCGGCGAGAATGCCGCAGAGTTTGCGCTCGCCCGCCAGCACGTCGTTCGGCCATTTGATGTCCGTCGGGAGCGCGCAAGCTTTACGGAGCGCGTCGTGGACGGCCGTTGCCGCCATCAACGTCATCAACGGCCAAATTTCTTTGCCCACGCGCGGGCGCAGGATTGCGCTGCAATAGAGTCCCGCGTCCTTCGGCGAAAGCCACAGGCGAGATTGGCGGCCGCGCCCCGCCGTCTGTTCGCGCGCGACGACGATCAAGCCTTCCGGCGCGCCGCTCCTCGCTTGCCACGCCGCTTCCGTGTTCGTTGACGGCAGCGAATCGAAACGCAATATGTGCGGGCGAAATAATCCTGTCATGTTCACAGTTATTGATCGTTTTACCGGAAAGGTTTGAGCGCGTTCGTCGAAAAGTGTAAGCTGATTGAAACAGGAAAACCAAATCCCGGTGAGTTGCCAGTGTAAATTAAAATTTTCGACGGTCGCAGAACTTTCGCGTCCGTTAATTCAGGGAGGGAAGAACAATGCAAAGTGCAACAAGAATGCAAAGCAAAGCAAGTTTGGCGAGAAATGAAAAACGCGGTTCGGTGTTGATGGTTGCGCCCGATGTGGCGTGTCAACAAATAATGATCGTTAATCTCTTTTTCGTCGGCGAACCCGGCGCCCGAAGCGGCGAGTGGACGCTCGTTGACGCAGGAGTTTTCAACTGCGCGTCGCGCATCAAAGCGGCGGCTGAAGAACTCTACGGCGCGAATTCAAAACCGAATGCGATCATCCTGACGCACGGCCATTTCGATCACATCGGCGCGGTTAAACAGTTGGCCGAAGAATGGGACGTGCCAGTTTACGCGCACCCGTTGGAGATGCCTTACTTAACCGGGCGTTCATCTTATCCGCCGCCCGACCCAAGCGTTGGTGGCGGCGCGATGGCTCGCCTTTCGTTCACTTACCCGCGCGGCCCCATCGACATCAGCGACCGCGTGCAAGCTCTGCCGCCGGACGGAACTGTGCCCGGCATGTGGGGCTGGCGCTGGATTCACACGCCGGGACATACGCCCGGTCACATCTCGCTGTTCCGCGACACCGACCGCACGCTGATCGCGGGCGATGCTTTCGTGACCACGAAACAGGAATCCGCCCTCGCCGTGATGATGCAGAAGCAAGAGGTAAACGGCCCGCCCAAGTATTACACGCCGGATTGGGAAGCGGCGCGAGGATCGGTCGAAGCTTTGGCGGCGCTCGAACCCGTCGTCGCGGCGACGGGACACGGCTTGCCGATGCGCGGCGCGGAGATGGGGAGAGAGTTGCACGAGTTGGCGCGCGAGTTTGATCGCTTGGCTGTACCGGAGCACGGGCGCTACGTCGGTCGTCCCGCGGTCACGAACGAAAGCGGCGTCGTCTCCGTCCCGCCGCCCGTCTCCGACCCTGTGCCGAAAGTTATGCTCGGCGTCGGTATCGCGGCTGTCGCAGGAGGCTTGTTACTTCTTGCGCGCTCACGCCGCGACGGTGACGGCACGGGGCGAAAGATTACAACGCGGAAGCGGCGCAAACGGCAATCCGGCTCACGCGACTATTCACACGCTGCTGATCTGATGAATCGTCGAAACGTTCTATGAACAAAATCCTGATGAGTTGGAGCGGCGGCAAAGATTCGATGATGTCGCTGCTCCAACTTCGTCGTGAACGCTGGGACGGGGTTGCAGGCTTGCTCACCTCCGTCACCGAAGATTACGACCGCATCAGCATTCACGGGGTGCGCCGCGAGTTGCTGCACCGGCAAGCCCGCGCGCTCGAATTGCCGCTCTACGAAGTTGCGATTACGAAAAACGTGACGAACGAAGAATACGAACAGAAGATGTGCGCGGCGCTCAGGGAACGCAAAGCCGAAGGCGTTGATAGAGTTGCCTTCGGCGATCTCTTTCTCGAAGACATTCGCCTTTACCGCGAACGACTACTTGAGCAGGTAGGTTTGCGACCGCTCTTTCCGGTGTGGGGCTGGAACACGACGGAGTTTATTAAGACCTTCGTCGCATTGGGCTTCAAAGCAATTACCACCTGCGTTGACTCAAAACGCCTCGATCAATCTTTCGCCGGACGCATTATTGACGATGAATTTCTCCTCGCGCTTCCCGAAAGCATCGATCCGTGCGGCGAAAACGGCGAGTTCCATACGTTCGTTTTCGACGGCCCGCTGTTCCGCGAAAAGATTGTCTTCAACAAAGGCGAAATCGTAAAGCGCGAATCTAATTACTACTGTGACCTCTTGCCCGTCTGAAAAACTCTTTTCATTAAACATTTCTAATCCCGTCGGCTTTCTGAAAGCGCAACATGCACTCCCAAGCGATTGAAGATTTTTATTGCGACAAACAAACCTTTGCATTTAGAATGTGCTTTGCCCGTCGAAGTTAGTCCGTTTAAGCCTTCATCTCAAAAAGGCTTTTGCTCACGAATCAAAACTAGAGAGGTTTTCACAATGAAGTCCCCCCGCCCTTCATGCCGCTCGCTTCTACTCTTGGTGTGTCTTTTAGCTCTCGCCTTTGCTTCGTCCGGTAGCAAAGCCGTCGCTTCCTATGACGATTGGCGTCCGCTCGATCCGGGCGATCTCGCTCTGCGCGCCCCCGTCGTCGAAAAGGACGCCGACGCCGAAGCCATCTTCTGGGAAGTGAAAGTTGACGACGCTTCGCAGGATTTGGTTTTCTCACACTACATTCGCATCAAAGTTTTCACCGAACGCGGGCGCGAATCGCAAAGCAAGATCGAGATTCCGTTCGGCCGCATTGGTCGCCTCAACATCAAAATCAGAGACATCGCCGCGCGCACGATCAAACCCGACGGGCAGATCATCGAATTAAAGAATAGCGACGTTTTCGAGCGCACGGTGGTGAAATCAAGCGGCGTTAAAATCAGAGTCAAATCGTTTGCGATGCCGGGCGTCGAGCCGGGCGCGATCATCGAGTATCGCTGGCGCGAAGCGCTCCCCGGCGTGTCGGCGCAGTACACGCGCCTGCAATTCCAACGCGACATTCCCGTGCAGCGCGTGACCTATTACGTTAAGCCGCTCTCCAACCCGTACATCAACTTCGCTTTGCGCTACCACCCGTTTCAGATGGATAACCCGCGCTTTGTGAAAGACAAAAACGGGTTCTACAGCACGCAGATGACCAACGTGCCCGCCTTCCGCGAGGAATCGAGGATGCCGCCGGAAGACACGGTGCGGCAGTGGATGCTCCTCTACTACACGGAAGACCGCAAACTCACGCCGCAACGCTACTGGCCGGATTACGGTCGCCGCATCTACGAGGCTTACAAGCCGTATATGAAAG
>JACCYN010000355.1 GCA_013696465.1 Pyrinomonadaceae bacterium | reverse complement strand
TTCTGCGCTTCGGCGACGATGTGCAGGGCGAGCGTGGTTTTACCTGACGATTCAGGGCCGAAAATCTCCGTGACGCGCCCGCGCGGGACGCCGCCGACGCCCATCGCCGCGTCAATGCTCAAAGATGTGGTCGAGATGGCGCCGATGTCGGAAACGTCGCGTTCACCGAGACGCATGATCGACCCTTTGCCGAATCTCTTTTCGATATTAAGGAGCGCCGCCTCGACCGCCTTGCCGCGATCCGCGCCCGTTTTCGTATCAGCCATTGTTCCTATCACTCTTTCTTCCGTCCTTTTCTGATAACTTCCCGATGAGATAAATCCTTCGGCTTGAAACCGAAAAGGATTGTACCACACTTGCCTTAAGAACGGAACATCGTTTCATACATGCAACAGAGGTTTTTTTGGATGCTCAGTCAAACTTCAACCGGAGCGACTCTTTTCAATTTTTCTGAAGCGACACTGACCAACCGGATTTGCGTTCAGTAGAAGTCATAGACCGAGCGGTTCGTGCGTTGCTCGAATTGTTCGGCGAGCGACGGCAGTTCGCCTGTCCGCTCGTCAAGCGCGATGCGTTCGACGCGCCACAACGGAAAGAAGAGACTCGCTGGGGCGATAAACGGCTCGTCGTGTTTGACCGCGTGCACCCAATCGTCGAAAGCTCCGAGATCAAGACCGCGCAAATATACTCCGGTGCTGTTGATTTCGTCGAGCACGCCCCAGCATTTCTCCTTCGGCTCGCGCAAAACCACGACGACGCACCGCCCCGGTTCAATGCGGCTCACGACGTTGATTTCGCCCGACTCATCTTTGTAAGACATCGCTTCAGCGCTCTAAATCAACGACCGTGCGTTTGTTCCGCCTCCAGACTTCCTGCTTTTCAAATCTTTCTTATCAAACACTACTGCCGCTAAACTTACCTGTCGCCCAACACTTGCGCGACGAGCGTGCGGTTGCGTCCTTCGCGTTTGGCGCGGTAGAGCGCGGCATCGCTCGCCTCGTAAAGATTACGCTCCGTCACGGCGTGCAGAGGACAGGCCGCCACACCGATGCTGATCGTCACAACACCGATGTCTTCAATTGGCGCGGACGAAACTTTTTCGCGCAGACGCTCGGCCGCCGCAAACGCTTTGTCTCCGGTCGCGCCCGCCAGCAGCAACGCGAACTCTTCGCCGCCCAAGCGCGCCGCCGTGTCGTTGTCGCGCGAAGCGGCCGTCATTTCACTTCCGATGCGGCGGATCACCACGTCTCCCGCCGAATGCCCGTGCGTGTCGTTGATGACCTTCAGATGATCAATGTCAATCAGCAGTAACGCGCACGGCACGTCGTAGCGACGAAAACGTTCGACTTCGTTATTAAGCGCCAAGCGAAAGCGGCGACGGTTAGCTAAACCGGTCAGGTAATCGCGGTCGGCTTCGCCGCGCAGGGCGTCCATCTTCTGTTTGATCGAAATCAACTGCGCGGTGCGCGCCACGAGTAGCCGAAGATCGGAGGGCAATTGAAAGTAGTCGAAGGCTCCTTTGAACATCGCCTCCGCGCGCCGCTCGACAGTTGACTCGGCCGCGCCGACGAGGATCAGCGGCACGCCCTCTTCCACCTGCGGCAGCATACGCGCCAAGCCTTCGGCGCCGATTCCCTTCGCGCGTTCGTCCGCGACGACGACGTGCGGGCGCGTGCGTCTTAGGGCGACGAGCGCCGCAGCGCCGCCCGCGACGCCGACCACGCTGATCCCCGAACTCTCCAGAGCCGCGCGGAAAGTGGGCGGAAGCGTTTCATCAGTCACAAAGAGCACACGACCACGGTCGCGCGCTTTCGCCGCTTCGTCCATTTTCGCTTTCGCCGTCGAACTCATGAAACTCCCGTCTAAGCTTGTTTCGCGTTTGCGCCCTGAAGATGAAACAACAATTCTTTCGTGTGAGGAAGGCACACCCGCTTTTCACGGAAGCAGAAGTGAAGCAAACAGCTCTAGCATAACCGAAATGGAGGATGCGCCGTCAAGTTTCCGCGCAGAATATTTTCAGACGCGCAGACAGAAATCTTTCACAACTTTTCTCCGACGGCGAATGTTCACCATTAGGCGCAATAGAAGTTTGCGAGCAGGCGTTTACCGTCCGGCGTCAGGATTGATTCGGGGTGAAACTGCACGCCCTCGACATTCATCTCCCGATGCCGCAAGCCCATGATTAAATCGTCTTCGGTCGTCGCCGAAACCTCCAAGCACGCGGGCAAACTTTCTCGTTCGACGACAAGCGAATGATAACGCCCGACCTTAAAGGGGCGCGGAAGATCACGAAACAGCGTTCGCCCGTCATGGAAAACATCTGAAGCCTTGCCATGCACTGGCGGCGGGGGCACACGCACCACCCGCCCGCCAAACGCTTCGGCAATCGCCTGCTGACCGAGACACACGCCGAGCAACGGAATGCGACCTGCAAAATGCTTAATCACCTCAAGCGACACACCAGCATCACACGGCGCACCCGGCCCCGGCGAGATCACGATCTTACGCGGGCTTTTAGTTTCAATCTCCTCAACCGTAATCTCGTCGTTGCGCCACACTTCCATCTCAGCACCAAGCTCACCGAAAGCTTGCACAAGGTTGTAGGTGAACGAATCGTAGTTATCTATAACGAGAAGCATTTGATCTCCACGCATGGAAGCAAGATGAAAGAATCGTTATCGGGCGGCTCGAATGACTTGTCAGGATGCAGCAAGATGGTAAAAACCCTTTCAGATCAGCGAGTGACATCAGTTTTCTCTGGCTGGCCTGAAGCACACTCTCTTCCTACATACTCATACCGAAACATGTAATCGCTGCCGTGCCGTGACCATGAATACTGAATGACTTTTTCATATCTAGTAACATGACTGTCACAACAGTTCATTGCTGGCGGGATGCCTTGTATCCCAAGCAATCGTCCACGACTCTTCACCGGCACAAGTTGTTCAGCCAACTTCGTCATATCGTCCGTGACCATGCGCCGTATTACCCCTGATTGCTTCCCGTTTATTCGCAACATACAAATTTGCCCTTGATCATCATAATCAACTTTGACCGAAATACTTGGGTCGGGGCGGTAAATTTCAGTCACTGGAGCGCCTAAACGTCGGCGGACATCATTAGAAGTTTGAAGGCTGAATGTAGTTAATATAATGAGAATGTAGCTTGTCAGATATACCATTGCTGTCACTTCACTCCTTAGATAGTATTAAGCAGCCATCTATTGATTATCATGCGGGATGTGCTCTATAACTTGTTAATCAAATAGATACTTTCTTTGAAACGATCATCACTCCGCGCTCATAAGATTATTTGCCGCGAGCCAATGCCCGCCGTCAACGACGAGCACCGCGCCGTTGATGAAGCTCGCCGCGTCCGAACAGAGGAAGACGGCCGATTGCGCGATGTCGTTGATGCTGCCTAAACGCCCCAGCGGAATGCGGCGTTGAAGTTTCTCGCGCACGGGGGCGGGGACGAGGCGCGCGAAGCCTTCCGTGTCGGCGATGGGGCCGGGCGCGATGGCGTTGGTGCGAATCCCGTAGCGTCCCCATTCGACGGCCAAGCCGCGCGTCAAAGTATCAACTCCCGCTTTCGCTGCCGAAGCGTGGAGTTGCAGGGGCGTGCCTAAGAGTTGCAGCGTGGCGCTAATGTTAAGGATGCAACCGCCTTCCCTTTTCAAATGCTCGAAGGCCGCGCGGCAGACGTTGAACGTCCCCTTGAGATCAATATCAATGACCGTGCCGAAGCCGTTCGGCGAAAGTTCCTCCGCCGGGCACAAGAAATTTCCCGCCGCGCCGTTTACCACAATGTCTAGCTTGCCGAAACGCTCGATTGTCTCGTTTAACGCCCGCTCAATCTCTTCAGGACGCCGCACATCGGCCGTCGTCGCCAACGCTTCGCCGCCATCATCCGTGATCGCTTTCGCCATCGGCTCCAAGTGTTCCATGCGGCGACTGACGAGGGAGACGCGAGCGCCCGCTTGCGCCAGCGCCCGCGCGATGCCGCCCGTGATCCCTGTGCCGCCGCCCGTGACAAACGCCGCGCGGTCGCGCAGCAATCCCGGCGCGAAAGTGTTTTCGATCATTTACTCGCCCGCTCCCTTTCTTAACCCACTCGCAGAGCTTCTTCCAACGTGAAGCGCCCTTCGTAAATCGCCTTGCCGATAACCACGCTGTCAACGCCGCAAGCCTGCGCGTCGCGCCGCAAGCCGACGATGTCCGCGAGCGCCGAGACGCCGCCCGAAGCCGTTACGCGCAGACCGGATTCGCGCGCGATCATGCACGTTTGCTCGGTGTTCACGCCTTCGAGCGTGCCGTCGCGCTGCACGTCGGTGTAGACGATGCGATCAACTCCGGTGTCGGCGACGCGACGCGCGAGTTCGACCGCAGAGATTTTCGCCTGCCTCTCCCAGCCGCGCGTGACGGACTGCCCGTTGCGCGCGTCAATGCCGACGGCAATTCGGAAGCCGAAAAGCTGTACGAAGGTTTCTAAAGTATCGGGTTGTTCGGCGGCGAGCGTGGCGAGCACGACTTGCGCCGCGCCGTATTCGATCATTTGCTGCACGTCCGTGATTGAACGCAAGCCACCGCCGAATTGCACCGGCACTTCGACGTTGCGGATAATGCGCCGCACCACCTTACGGTTCGGCGATTCGCCGCCCGCAAACGCGCCGTCCAAGTCAACGACGTGGATCATGCGCGCGCCCGCCGCTTCAAATCTTTTAGCGATCTCCACGGGGTCGCCGTCGTAAACTTTAACGTCCGCCTTGCGCCCCTGCGTCAAACGCACGCAACGCCCGTCCTTCAAATCAATCGTGGGGATAATCAGCATTTATTTAAGTAACGAGTGATGAGTGATGAATGATAATAAGAACTACGTCTTAGTCTCATCACTCATCACTCGTTACTCATCACTTTATCTACGTCTTATACGGCAAAGGTGTTGGCTCTGTGCCCGGCGCGGGAACTTCGCGCCCCATGCCGCGCATGATCTGTGTGATCTCTGTTGACCATTTTTTCGCTTCCGAATTTTCGGGATCGTACTTCAGCACGCGCCGGTAATCGCCGAGCGCGACGCGGTACTGTCTGGCTTTCAGCAGCGCGTCGGCGCGGTTCATGTATGCGGCGGCGAGCGCGCGGCGCAACGCTTGATCCGTCGGCTTCCTTTTGGCCTCAGCTTCGAGTCGTTTGATTTCGTGGTCGAAGCGTGAAGTGTCAACAGGTTCGCC
>JACCYN010000047.1 GCA_013696465.1 Pyrinomonadaceae bacterium | reverse complement strand
CAGAACGCCGCTTACGGTCATCGCATCATCAAACTTGAGGACGGTTGGATCGTCAACGAAGAGAGATGATCGTCCCGTCAAAGTCGCAAATTGATCGCGTGTTGGAACACATGCCGGACGCGCCGCGCTGGGTTGAAACGCGCTCGATGTTGCTCGGCGGTTGGGGCAGGATTTACGGCGAAGAAAGTTGGAGCGAAGATTTCAACTTCGTCGTCGGCAGTCCCGAACTGAAATTCGCTTCGGTCGTCGGCTTTCCGGCTCGTGAAGTGTTGTGGCGCGCCATCGGCGATTTAGGAACCGTTGACGGATTGATCGCGCAGATTGAAAACACGGAGCACGTGCGGGCTGCGTTACCCGATTGGAAAACTGAAACAGCCCTTTTGCATTTGCTGCCGGACGCTTCTCATTCACCGCCCGCGCCCCGTAGAGATGTTCGTTTCGTCACCGCCGGAGAATTAAATGACTTCACGCAATTGCCCGCCAAACTGTGCGAGGAGCATGTTAAAGCGGCCAGACTTTTCTCGGTCGCCGCCGTTTACTTTAATGATTTTCCCGTCTCCTTCTGCTATGCGGTTGAAACCGAAAGCTTATGGGACATCTCGATTGAGACTTTGGAAGAACACCGAAATCAGGGACACGCGCGGTCTTGCGTCGCATTCATGATCGAACACATGCGCGGGCGCGGCAAGCAACCCGTCTGGGGAGCGTTTGCCTCCAACACCGCTTCACTGAAACTAGCCACCAAACTCGGATTCAAGATCGTGGAAAGTGTCACGGTGTTTCAACCCGCCTAAAAACATCGCCATACGTGCGAGGTTACGCAGCGTTCCTTTATTTTCCTTGACATTAAATTAAGGTGTCGTAAAGTTCACTAAACGGTAAATGCGGGCAAGTCTCTTTAGCCGGAATATCGGCAACATCCGGCGCGACAAGCTTTAATCCACTAACTCCAAGCAAACACGAGCGCTCGATTGTGAGCAAAGAAACGAGGTTCTTCGATGACGACTTCTCGACGCGATTTTTTACGCACGTCCGGTTTAACGCTCGGCGCACTCTCGTGCGCCAACGCACTTCCTTCGTGGATGATCGAAGCGGAGGCGAGGCTTGATGCGGCTGCTGCGAGCGTTAACAAACCGGAACTCGCGCAAATTGCTCTTTCGACCGCGCGCAAACTCGGCGCGACCTACGCCGATATTCGCATCAACCGTTACCGCAACGAGGGAATCTCGACGCGCGAGCGGCAAGTGCAATCGGTCGGGCGAAGCGGCAGTTTCGGTTTCGGCGTGCGCGCGCTCGTGAATGGAGCGTGGGGCTTCGCCGCGAGCCGCAACGTGACGCCGGAAGAAGTGCGCCGCATCATGACCGACGCGATAGAGACGGCGCGCGCCAACGCGCGTTATCAACGCCGCAAGGTGACGCTCGTGCCCGCGCCGAAAGTTGTCACGACAACAACGTGGCGCAGCAGTTTCGAGCGCGATCCGTTTGATGTCGGGTTAGAAGAGAAGATCAGGTTTCTGCTTGCGCTCAACGAAGCGGCGTTGAAAACAAAGGGCGTGAGCTTCGTCAACTCGTCCATGCAGTTCGTTAACGAGGAAAAGTTTTACGCTTCGACTGACGGCTCGCAAGTAGAGCAATACATTATCCGCAGTTATCCGAACTTCAACGTGACGGCTGTGGATCAAACGCGCGGCGATTTCCAAACGCGCGCCGCGTTCGGCGGGCCGCAGCAGTTGGGTTATGAATATCTGCAAAACTATCCTTGGCTACAGGAAGCGGAACAGGCGGGGCGCGATGCAGTTGAAAAACTTTCGGCGCGTCCCGTTGAAGCGGGCAAATACGATCTCGTGCTTGATCCTTCGCATCTGTGGTTGACGATTCACGAATCGGTCGGGCATCCGACGGAACTCGACCGCGCGCTCGGCTGGGAAGCCAACTACGCGGGCACGAGTTTCTTAACGCCTGACAAAACGGGCAAGTTTCAGTTCGGATCGAAGATCGTTAACTTCATCGCCGACCGTACACAAAAAGGCGGACTCGCCACGGTCGCCTACGACGATGATGGGGTGAAAGCGCAACGCTGGCATCTTGTGCGCGATGGGCTTTTTGTTGATTGGCAGACGACGCGCGACCTCGCGGCGGTGACGGGAAGAAAAGAATCGAACGGCTGCGCGCACGCCGACAGTTGGGGCAGCGTCGTCTTCCCGCGTATGCCGAACGTCTCGCTTGAGCCGTCGAAAGAAAACACGACGCTTGATGAGTTGATTGCCGATGTGAAGAACGGAATTTTGATTTACGGCAACGGCAGCTACTCGATTGATCAGCAACGCTATAATTTTCAGTTCGGCGGGCAAACCTTCCGCGAGATTAAGAACGGCAAAGTCGGCCCTATGCTGCGCGACGTAGCGTATCAAGCGCGCACACCGGATTTCTGGGGCGCGTGCGATGCGCTCGGCGGAGGGGCGACGTATCGTTTGGGCGGAAGCTTCAACGACGGCAAAGGCGAGCCGTCGCAATCAAACGCCGTCAGCCACGGCTGCCCGCCCGCGCGTTTCCGCGCAATCAATGTTCTAAACACCGCCGCGTCTCGCTCTTAAGTTGCGCGCTTTTGAAACGTGAGGAGAATCTGAAATGTTGCTTACCGAAAAGGATGCCAAAGCGATCACCGAGCGCGTGATGAGTTTCGTGAAAGCCGATGACGCGATTGTGAACGTCTCAAGCGAGAATTACGCGCACCAGCGTTTCGCCGCCAACGCTTTCACGACGGGCGGAAAGCGCGAAGGGATGAACGTCGGCGTCACCGTCTGGGTTGATAAAAAGCGCGGCGCGTCTTCAACAACGGAAACGGACGAATCAGCGTTGCGCGCCACGGTCGAGCAAGCCGAACAACTCGCGCGCCTCTCGCCCGTTGACCGCGAATACCTGCCGACGCTTTCGCAGCAAACCTACAAACCGGCAAGCGGATTCTCGGAAGCGACCGCCAATGTTACGACGGCGGAGCGGGCGCGCGTTGTTGACGACGTGCTAAAGGCTTGCGAGCGGGCGAACGTCACCGGCGCGGGTCTTTACCAAACGCAGGCGGCGGCCGGAGCGAGCCGCACGAAGAACGGCAACTTCTACTTCGAGCGCGCCAGCCTCGTCAGTCTCGGGCTCACGGCGCGCACGCGCGAAGGCGATGGCTCCGGTTATTTCCTGCGCAATCACTACGATGTGCGGCGGCTTGATGCGGCGCGCGTCGCCCGCGAAGCGATTCAGAAAGGGTTGAACTCGCGCAACCCGCGCACGATTGATCCCGGCGTCTATCCCGTGATCTTAGAACCGCAGGCGGTCGCCGACTTGCTTTCGTTCTTCGCCTTCAGCTTCGACGCGCGCAGTGCCGAAGAAGGTCGCAGCCCGTTCTCCGCGATTGGCGGGAAAACAAAAATGGGCGAAAAGATTTTCGACGAGCGCCTCAACGTCTATAGCGATCCGCAGAACGCGGAACTTCCCGGCTCGCAATCGGCGCAAGGCGGTCTGCCCTCGCAGAAAATCTATCTCGTCAGAAACGGCGTGTTAGAAAATCTAACTTACTCGCGCTTCTGGGCAAGTCAGAAGGGTGTACAGCCGACGGCAGGCCCCGTCAATAACATCATGGAGGGCGCATCGGGCGGCGCGTCCGTCGACGAGATGATCCGCGCCACACCACGCGGACTGCTGCTCAGTCGCTTCTGGTACATCCGCTCGGTCGATCCGCGCACCGCACTCGTCACGGGACTGACGCGCGACGGCGTGTGGTTCATCGAAAACGGCCGCATCAGTTATCCGGTGCGCAACTTCCGTTTCAATCAAAGCGTGATCCAGATGCTCGCGCCGGGCAACGTCGAAATGATCGGACGGCCGGAGCGCGTCGGAAGTTCGGAAGCGCAAGGCTCAAGCGCGGCATTATTGCCCGCGCTCAAGTTGAAAGCGTTTAATTTTACGTCGCAATCAGAGGCGGTCTAGCTAGAGTTCGACGCTTTTCGTAGCGGGCAAAAGAGAAGCATTATGATTAATAAACTAATTGCTATTCTGCTCTGCTTTAGTCTTTCGGGTCTGTCGTTAGCACAGAGCAGAGAGCAAAAGCCGGTAACCCAAACATCACAGTTCGTTCAGAATGTTCAAGGGCTGCCAGCCGCTAAAGTCAGAGAAATCGAGTTGCTCGTCTCGGCTTGGATGCGGCAACACAAAGCCCCCGCGTTATCGGTTGCCGTTGTCACCGACAACAAAATGAGTTTCTCGAAAGGTTACGGTTTGGCAGACGTGGAGAATAATGTTTCGGCGCGCAGCGATACGGTGTATCGTCTCGCTTCCATTGCCAAATCAATGACAGCAATCGCTGTGATGCAGCTTGTCGAACGCGGGAAACTCGATTTGGATGCGCCGATTAACAAATACTGCGCCGCTTACCCGGAAAAGCAATCCTTAAAAGACGCGCCCGGCAAACAGTTTCCAATCACCGCGCGCCAACTGCTCGTGCATCAAGCAGGCGTGCGTCATAACAAAGTACCGGACGAAGTCATCGGCACGCGGCATTACACCAGCATCACAGAAGCCGTCGGCGCGTTCAAAGATGATCCGCTCGTCATTGAGCCGGAAACAAAATACTCGTATTCAACGCCCGGTTATACGCTGTTGGGTTGCGCGATTGAGGGCGCGTCGGGCGTGTCATACATTAACTACCTGCGCGAAAACATATTCAAGCCTGCCGGGATGAACAGGACTTTTATTGACGACGTTTACGCAGTTATTCCGAACCGTGCGCGCGGCTACCGTAAAACTGAAAAGGGCGAGATTCAAAACGCGCCGCTTGCCGACACGAGCGTCAAAATTCCGGGCGGCGGCTTGGTTTCAACGGCGGAAGACTTGGCAAAATTCGCCGTTGCCGTCAACACCAATCAACTCGTCAAGCCGGAAACGCTCGCGCAAATGTGGACGAAGCCAAAGACGCGCGACGGCAA
>JACCYN010000273.1 GCA_013696465.1 Pyrinomonadaceae bacterium | reverse complement strand
TGGCGCGCCCTCCCTCAACCGTCACGAGCATCGCGCACGTATCCGGGCAATCGTGCGGGCACGCGGCACGCACGATTGTTTCGTTCTTCGTTGATCTTAATTCTTGCGACATCCTAAATTCAGATTAAGCCATAACGTAAAGCGGCGGCAAGCAAAGAAAAGGCAAAAGTAAAAAGCGGAAGTGAAGAGTAAAGATTGAGGGGTTGCAACATTAAGTTCATTGACTCAGTGTTTCAAATGGCGCGATGAGCAAATCGGTCAATAACTCAATCTCCTTCGGCACTTTTGCCTTTTACCTTACTTTACCTTTGCCTTCCCTTCCCGCTCGTTGCGCGGTCAACGGATTGCGTGTAAATTGAATGAAACAAAACGCTTAAGCGAAAAAGCGGGGATTCAGAGTGACAACTCTGTTGGCCGCTAAAGCTTCGTTTGAGGCTCGGTTGAAACAGTGGAGCAAACAAGGATTTTATGTCGCAAGTGACCGAACAAAGGGTTCTCGATGCGTTGCGCCGGATTCAAGACCCGGACTTACACAAAGACATTGTTGCTTTAGGCTTTATCAAAGATTTGCAGATCGCAGATGGCGGCGGCGTGTCGTTCCGCATCGTGCTCACAACTCCGGCGTGCCCCGTCAAAGAGCAGATGAAGGAAGCGGCGGAAGAACACGTCGGCGCGCTTGAAGGCGTGACGAAAGTGACAGTCACGATGGACGCGGAAGTTCCGACGGGGCGAGGTTTCGGCGAACGCGCGACGATGCCGGGCGTTCGCAACATCGTCGCCGTCTCATCGGGCAAAGGCGGCGTCGGGAAATCTACGGTCGCAGTCAATATAGCTGTTTCGCTTGCACTAAACGGCGCGCGCATCGGACTGATGGACGCGGACGTTTACGGCCCCAATGTGCCCCTCATGCTCGGCGCGAGCGCGCAACCGCAGGTGGATGGCAACAAACTCATTCCGGTCGAAGCCCACGGCGTGCGCATGATGTCAATGGCTCTGCTGCAACCGGGCGACAAACCGATGATTGTGCGCGGCCCCATCCTGCACGGACTCGTGCGGCAATTCTTGACGGATGTGATCTGGGGCGAGCTTGATTACCTGATCGTTGACATGCCGCCGGGCACGGGCGACGTGCAACTAAGTCTCGCGCAACTCGTGCCCGTGCAGGGCGCGGTGCTGGTGACGACGCCGCAGGAAGTGGCGCTCGCGGATGTGCGCCGCGCGTTTCGCATGTTTGAGACGGTGAACGTGCCCGTCATCGGCGTCGTCGAAAACATGTCATACTTCATCGCGCCGGACACAGGGGCGCGTTATAATATCTTCGGCGAAGGCGGCGGCGAGCGGCTTGCGAATCAGTATGACATTCCGTTTTTAGGCAGCGTGCCGCTCGGAATGGAGGTGCGCGAAGGGGGAGACAAAGGCGTGCCCGTCGTCGTCGGACATCCTGATTCGCCGCAGGCGCGGGCGTTTCGTTCGGTGGCGGAAGAAGTCGCCCGACAAGTCTCAATTGAGGCGATGAAGCCGGAGATGGTGCTGTTGCGCACGAACCGCGCGGGCGGCGCGCCAAACGCATAAATCGTGTTTTGGGGTTGGAAATTTCGAGATTTAGATTTATGATTAAAGGGATTCACGCATCTAAGTTGCGGAATTCGATGTCATTAACTTTAGAAAAAAGCTTTTATCACCAGCATTAAGGAGAGCAAATAGATGGCTGCAACAACTGCACCGACCGTAGAACTTAACATCACAGAATCGGCGGCGGAAGAAATCAAAAAGTTTATGGCTGGCGAAGAGGGTCTGCCGGAGACGGCCGGGCTTCGCGTGCGCGTCGTGCCGGGCGGTTGCTCCGGCTTTCAATACAGCCTCAACATCGAAGAGGAATCGCGGCAAGGCGATCACATTTTCGACCAGAAAGGCGTGCGCCTCTTCGTTGATATGTTCAGCGCGCAGTATTTGAGCGGCGTCGAAATTGATTACGTCACCAGCATGATGGGACAGGGCTTTGCGTTCAACAACCCGAACGCGACCGGCTCCTGCGGCTGCGGCTCGTCGTTCACGGCGTAAGATTTACAGAACGAAAGAATAAGACTTAAGCGCGGGTTTCGCGTGGCGTGTCCACGTAGCCCGCGTTTCTCTTTTGGTGTAAACTCGCGGCGCAAATTTACATCGCGCTTTAGTGGTTAAATAGATTCTTCAGGAGAGCCGATTAGTGCCAAAAATTGAAGCTGAAACAGCAACGGGTGTGCAGACGTTTGAAGCCGAGCAGGATCGTAAGCTCGTGTTGGCGATTGAGGATGCAGGTGTGGATATTTTGCATCGGTGCGGCGGGAATGCGAAGTGTACAACGTGCCGCGTCGAAGTCGTCGCGGGCGATCCCGGCGAGATGGGCGATGCGGAGCGCAATCGTCTTGCGCAGGAAGCGGATTTGCCGGAAAACGTGCGCCTTTCGTGTCAGGTGCGCGTGATTGACGACTTGAAGATTAAAGTGATCCGGCAGGCAAGTACGAGCGGGCTGGCGGCGGGGACGCGCCCGGCAGATTAGATTGCGGAAGCGTTGCGCCGCGTTTCGAGTTGGTGTTAATCTCACGCTCAAATTTCGGAAAATTGAAGAGCAGCAGAGAGAGGCGCGCCGACGTTTTGGCAGCAGTCCTATTTCAATCGGAATGATTGAAGCGGCGGGAAGCCTGCGAAGATCGATCTCAACATGACGACTGCATACATCATTTTAATTTACGGCATACTCGTCGCCGTCATCGGCGCCTACGGCTACTTCAAAGCGAGCAGCATTCCGTCACTCATCGCCGGAGTGGTGTCGGGCGTGCTGCTGCTCGCGGCCGCCTTTGCGATGATGCGCGGCTCTTATCGGCTCGGCTGGGTCGCGGCACTCGTCGTTGCAATCTTGCTTCTGGGTCGCTTTGCGCGGCCCGCCTTTGCCGAGTCTCAACTGTGGCCCGGCGGCGTGATGGTCGCATTAAGCTTGCTCGCCGTTATCGCTTTGCTCATCGGGCGTAACGCTCCGGCGAGCACGTAAAGTTTTTTAACCTCATCTCGTTTCGTCAAAATCATTTCTGGAGGATTTCTCATGGCTTACGAACTACCATCGCTTCCTTACGACTACGCTGCGCTTGAACCGCACATTGACAAGGAGACGATGGAAATCCATCACGACAAGCATCACGCCACCTATGTTAAGAATTTAAACGCCGCGCTCGAAGAGTATCCTGAGTTGCAAAGCAAATCCGCCGAAGAATTAATCCGCGATCTCGACAGCGTGCCGGAAGACATCCGCACTGCAGTGCGCAACAACGGCGGTGGACACGTTAATCACACCATGTTTTGGCAGATCATGGGGCCGAACAGTGGTGAACCTACGGGCGCAATCGCTGATGCGATTAAGACGAGCTTCGGCGATTTTGAAACTCTTAAAAACCAATTCGGCGATGCGGGCGCAAAGCGTTTCGGTTCGGGTTGGGTGTGGCTCGTCGGCGCGAAGATTAACGAGTTACAAATTATCTCAACGCCTAATCAAGATAACCCGATGACCGATGGCATGATGCCGATCTTAGGTAACGATGTGTGGGAGCACGCTTACTATCTTAAATATCAAAATCGCCGCCCCGATTACCTGAATGCTTGGTGGAACGTGGTCAACTGGGATGAGGTCAACAAGCGTTTCGGAAAAAGCAGCCGCTAAAGCTTCATTCTCAGACAGCCAGTCGGACGGCAAACGCGAGGCGCTTGCCGTCCATTATCTTTACCCGGAGAAACAGCATGAAAATCACGGAACGTCTAAGCCTATTTTGTTTTGCCTGCTTGCTCGCCATCACGCTGCAAGCCGGATGCACCGACACCACGAATACCAATAACGCCAACACGACTGCGAACACCAACGCTTCGTCGCCGCCTGCTTCCCCCTCGCCCGCGGCCGCGAACTTGACCGAAACGCAAGAGCCGCAACGCATCAGAGACATGCGCGGCGCGCGCGGCGAACAAGACGCGGCGAGTCCTGCGCTTACGATCCGCGAACCGCGCGAGAACGCGACGATCACGAATTCGACCGTCAACGTCCGACTTGACTTGGGCGGCGATCTTAAAGGCTACAAGCCGATGAAAGACCCTTCGACGGGCATGGGCAACCACATCCACGTAATCTTAGACAATGAACCTTACGAAGCTTATTACGAGCTTGGGCAGCCGTTTGAATTGCGCAACGTCACCGCAGGTAAACATACACTGCGCGTCTTCGCCTCGCGCCCGTGGCACGAAAGCTACAAGAACGACGGCTCGTTTCAGATGGTCACGTTCACCGTTCAGGGCGGCGGCAACCCGAATCAACCGACGACGACCGGCTCCGGGCAGGTGATGTCCAGCAACCGCAACGCAAACAACGCAAATGCGAGTGCGAACACGAACACCAACGCTAATGCCAACGCTTCACCGACGCGCGAAGGCAAAGATATGCCCTCAAGCACGGCGGGCGATGTTGACCGAAGTCGCCCGCTTCTAACCTACAGTCGTCCGAAAGGCGAATACGCGGGCGCGGAAGCCGATCCCATTATGATTGACTTCTGGCTCACGAACGCCAAGCTCACAGGCGACGGCGGACAATACCGCGTGCGTTATTCGATTGACGGAGGTAGCCCGCGCTTCATTGATCGTTGGCAACCGCTCTGGCTCACCGGCTGGACGGGGGGCAAACACTCCGTCAAACTCGAACTCGTTGCCGCAAACGGCAACGTCGTTGACAACGGCGGCTACAATTCGACGACGCGCGAGATCACAGTCGTTAAGTAAAATCGTAACCATAGGGGCAGAGCCTCACGCCCTGCCCGTTGTTCGATTAACGCAAAGCGGGCAGCGGACTTGTCCCTCGCCCCCTACAATAATCTTGAATGAACTCCGCAGCGCAGAAACAGATCGCATTCGCTGAACTTGTGACGCAAGCTGCCGCGTGTCAGTTGTGCCCGGCACTCGTCGAGCGGCGGGCGGTGTTGAGCGACAAGAACGGTTCGGTTGATGCGCGTGTGATGTTCATCGGGGAAGCTCCGGGCAGGCAGGGCGGCGACCGCACGGGCGTTCCCTTCTCGGCCGACAATTCCGGTCGCAACTTTGAACGCTTTCTCGCTTCAATAAAACTCACGCGCAACCAAATCTTCATTACCAACGCTGTGCTCTGCAATCCGCGCAAAGCTTCGGGCGCAAACCGCACGCCGACGGTTCGTGAAGCCGCGAACTGTTCAAATTTTTTGCGCGAGCAGATCGCACTCGTCAACCCGCGTGTTGTCGTCACGCTCGGACGCATTGCGCTTGATGCGCTCCGGCGCATCCGTTATCATGAGTTCACGCTGCAAACTTCAGCCGGGCAAATCCACGAGTGGGGCGGGCGTTTGCTCGTGCCGCTTTATCATCCGAGTCCGCAAGTGCTCGCTTCGCACCGCCGCGAAGCTGCGCAACTCGAAGATTACCGCGCGGTGGCTAAGGCTGTCCGGCGCATCAACAGAAGACACGGCCGCGCCATGTCTTCGCTTCACAAGCATCGAAGTTGAAGGTTAACAATAATGAAACTTGCAAAGAGAAACACTATCGCTTCCTTATTAGTTATCGTTGCGCTCGCGTGTGCTACTACCGTGTGGACGCAAACAGCGTCAAGGTTTGTTCCAACAAACGCGGGGAATGCGTCCGACGCAAACGCGCTGCTTGTTGCCGCGCCTAAAGTCGGCGACGCCGCACCTGATTTTCGTTTGCCTTACGCGACGCAGGAGAAGGTTTACCTCGCTCCTGCCGAGCAGATGTCGCTTTCACAATTGCGCGGCAAAACCGTTGTCCTCGCCTTCTACCCGGCGGATTGGTCGGGCGGCTGCACGAAAGAGGTCTGCGCCCTGCGCGACACCTTCGCCGAGCTGTCGAAGTTAAACGTGACGGTGCTGGGCTTAAGCGGCGATTACGTTTTCTCGCACCACGAATGGGCGAAGCATCACAAGTTGCAGTTCCCTCTGCTCTCAGATCACGATCACCGCGTGGCGCGGCTCTACGGAAGCTACGACGAAGCGAGCGGCTACAACCGCCGCACCGTGTTCGTCATTGACCGCAACGGAGTTGTGCGTTACAGCAACCTGCAATTCAAAGCGGGCAACGCGGCCGACTACAACAGTCTGCGCGCCGAACTCGAAAAGCTAAAATAAGAACGAACCGATCACCACCCGATGAACGAGCCAATCACTTTCTACTGGCTACCGAACTGCACGACGTGCCAAAAGGCGGCGAAGCATCTTGAAGAGCGCTACCACAAAATAAATGAGTGGCGCGATCTCAAGCTTGAACCGTTGGGGCGCGAAGAGGTTGCCCGCCTCGCCGAAAGGGTTGGCGGCGCGAGCGAGCTTTTCTCGCGCCGCGCGCGCAAATACCGCGAGCTGAATCTGCACGACCGTGAGTTATCCACCGACGACATGCTTGATCTGATGGCGCAGGAATATACTTTCATTAAACGCCCGGTGGTCGTAGACGGCGAGCGCGCCGTCGCCGGTTTTACCGGGAAAAACTACGACCGTTTCTTTGACGAAAGATGAACGAAGAAGGAATCTTAACTCTTCAACTGACGACGCCGCGCGACGGGCAGGCGGGCGCGCAAGCGCGCAACGAAGACGGACAGCCCATTCCGGCTTTTTACACGAACGTGGAAGCTGAATACACGGCGGTGCGCGGCGGCACGGCGGCAGGCGTGCTCGATCTCTCATCGCGCGGGCGCATCGAATTGGAGGGCGCGGAGGTCGTGCAGTTCTTAAACGGCATGATCACGAATGACGTGAAAGCTCTCCCCGTCGGCGCGTGGATGCTTGCGGCGTTTCCGAACGTGCAGGGTCGACTGATCGGTTTCGCGCGCGTGTTGCGTCTCGGCGAAGCTGAATTCTTTCTCGACACCGAAGCCGCCACGCGCGCCCCTGTGCTCGCCGCGCTCGAACGCTTCACGCTCGCCGGAGATTTCCGCGTGCGCGATGTT
>JACCYN010000239.1 GCA_013696465.1 Pyrinomonadaceae bacterium | reverse complement strand
TCCTCCAACTCGCCGCGCGAAGCGGGCGCGCTCTCAAACGTAAGGATCGAGGTGCGCGTCGCCGCTTCCGGCAGCGCCACCGACCAATTTTTCTGCCCGGCTAAATTGATGCTGGCGACGAGTTCGAGAAGCGCGTTTGACAACTCCCTCGGATCATTGATGTTGCTTTCTTGAAAATCGGGGCGGACGAGATCACCGGGCAGCGCAACCAATCCGGCGCGCCGCACGACGAGTTGCCCGCGGCGACGCTCCAACGCGACCGCGCTCGCCAAGTCTTCGTCGAGTCCGATGGCGGCGAACGGAAACGGCGGCTTGAAGAATTTTGTGAAGAGATTAGAAGCCATGAATAAGCGGAGAGAAACTTGAACGCGCATTTGAAGCTAAGGCTTCGCCCCTTTGGAGCGTTACCACTCGCTGTAAGGCGTGCCTTCGGACGATTGATCGCCGGATGAACTGTTAACATTCGTCACGCCCTGCCCCCCATCAATCGAAGCGGGGTCGCTGCCCGTCGTGACGTTCCAATCCTTCTCGCCCGTAACGGGATCGACCGGAATCTCGCGCATGTACCCTTCTTCAACAAGGGCTTCGAGCGAAGCGGGAAGCTTGCCCTTGTCGGCCGCGTAAATATCAATCATCTTGCGCATCTGGTGAAGATCGTCGCGCAAAACGGTTTCGCGCGCTACCCTGACGTGCTTGCTGTAGAGCGGCATCGCAATCGCGGCGAGCACGACGATAATCGTCATCACGATCATCAACTCAAGCAACGTAAAACCGCGCCGTGATATAAAGACGGGAAACGCAAGACGAACGCCGGAAGTCGTCTTTTCTATTCTGACTCCCGCTTTTTCCTTCTTACCACTCACTATACTTCTCTCCGTTGAGCGCCGTGTCATTTGATTTCGAGCGCACGTCAAAAACATTTTCGCCGCCCCAAGAGGAAGCGTCCGCCGCGTCGTAGCACGAACGCAAATCCCATTCGGCTTCGCTCGTCATCGGATCAATGGGGATGCGGCGGAGATAGATTTTCTTGGTTGTTGATACCGTCGCTCCGCCACCACCTATCGAGCCGTTTGCCGAGCGTGGCGCGATGTTAATGCCATCAACAAGCATCTCCAACTTCGTCGGATAGCGATCAGGATTATCTACTTTACTCAGCTCCGCGCAATCTGTAATCACAACTCTACTGCGCGGATCGAAGTAAGGCGTTGGCGGCCCGGTGGTGGTGAAGTTAGGCGCGCACGGCCCGCCGATCACGTCACGATGAAAGTCGTCAATCGCGGCGCGCATCTCCGATAGCGCCTCACGTAAGCGTTGCTCACGTTGTCGTTTGAACGACGTGCGGACGAGCGGCATCACGCCGAGCGTCAAGATCGAAAGGATCGTCAAAGTGATAATGAGTTCGACGAGCGTAAAGCCACCGCGTGAACGCCGAGACGCGACGCGCAAACCGTGATGCCGCGCGGCGACCGCGCCCTCTTTCTGCAAACGGCTTTCGCTCATTTCCTATCAACCCCAAATTTCACGCGACCAAACCTTACTGCTTCACCGTCAGGCGGCTCTGTGTATACTTCGCCGTGATGCCCCGCCCGTCACTGGCGATCAAATGCACTTCGTTCGTGTCAAACGCGAACGCGCTTTCGCCCGCCGCCACGCCTTCGACATCAATCGTCAATAGCGCGCCTACGCCCGTCAGTGGATTGCCTCCGGCAGGTGGCGCGATGGAGACGAGCAACACGCCGCTCCCGTCAATCGAATGCGTGACGGTTGGTTGAGCCTTGCCCGGCGCAAACATCCCGCCCGCCGCAACGCTTCGCACACTGATGCGACGCGGATCGAAGCGCAACCTTGCGACCACCATGCCGAGCGGCGCGTCCGTCTTTAACATCAACGTCAAACGCCTTCGCTCGCCGACGCGCATCTCGCTTCGCTCCGGCACAAGTTCGAGTTCGGCGTTGCTCGACGGCGGAGAGGATTGCGCGCCGCCTGTTGAGACGAAACGCGGCGGCGGAGGCGGCGACGCCATTACGGCCGGTTGTGTCTCATTGCTCACCGCCTGATTGCCACTTGCGGGCGCTGCGACGGAGCTGTTCATCAGAATTTTCGGCGCAGGCACGAAAGTGTTTGGCTCGGCGTCAGACACCCGCGCTGTGTTGGCGGCAGCAGTAGTTGCAGCGTTTCCATTCGCCGTTGGCGGCGCAGGAGAAGTTGCGGACGGAGACGCGGGCGCGGATGTTTGTTGTGATGATGTCGTTGTTGCCGCTACTGCTGACGGCGCGGCGTTTGAAGCAATTGTGCTTTGAGCTTTGTTGGCGCGCGCGGCGGCAGCGGCGGCCAACATGCGTTCTTCGCGTTCGGTTTCATGCATCATCGCTTCGAGCGATTCGCTGGCGGGAATCTGCTGCGTGCCGACGGGGCGCGATTGTTCGTCACGCGGTGTTACATCAGGGGCACGCATCACGCGCGGCGTCACCGAGATCACGATGTCGGTTTTCGCGTTGTCGCGGCGCGGCGATGTGAAGAACCGGCCGAGAATCGGGATCAGTCCAAGTAGCGGCAAGCCTGTGCGTCCGTTTGATTGCTTGTCCTGCGCGACGCTGGCGATCATCATCGAGCGGTTGTTCTGGATGCGCGCTGTGCCCGTGATCGCGCGACGCGTTAAGGTCGGCGTTAATCCCGGATTGAGCACGTCCGTGAGTTCTATTTTCATCTTCACCTGCACATCGAGGTTCGGGAAGACTTGCGGCGTAAAGCTCATCACCAATCCGGTGTTCTCGTAGTTGATCACCGGGTAACCGCCGTTAAAAACTCCGTTATTAACTCCGGTCTGCGGCGTCCCCGTAGTGGTCGGGTAATAGTTAGGAACGGTGGCCGTTTGGATGGGGATGCGTTGCCCGAAGTTAGTCGAAGTCTCTTCGCCATCGAAGGCGTGCATTTGCGTTGTGTAAACGAGTCGCGTGTTATCTTTGCGTTGCAGCGCGTTGAGCGTGACGGCGGGAAGGACAAGACCTATGCCGAGCGCGGTCGCAGCGCCACCTGTTGCGACTCCAGCTCCGCCGAGAGCTACGCCGAGCGGAGATGTGCCGCCAAGATTGAGCAGCGTTGAAGGGGTGGTTTCCGTGCCCGCCGTGCCAATCTGCGTGCCGAGTTGTAGCAGGTCGCTGCGCGAAACTTCGTAGATCGCCACGTCCATTACGACCGCCGCGCGATCCTTGTCAATGCTCTGGATGACTTCGCTCGCCAGCCGCACGTTCTCCGGCGTCGAGCGCACGGTGATGCTGTTGGTCGCTTTGTTCGGGGAGAAGATCGTGGGCGCGCCGGTCGTCTGCGGCATCACGGCTTGCAGCACGTTGCGCACTTCGTTCGGGTCGGCGTTGGCGATGTAAAAAGTTTTCACCACGAGCGGCTGATACTGTTGGCGCTTCGTCTGATCGGCAACGAGGATCGTGCGCCGATTCAAGCGGTTGAAAAACAGATTCTGCGAAAGGAAAATGTAGTCAAGCGCTTGCGCCGTCGTCACTTCGCGCAGGTTGACGCTGATCTGGTCGTTGCCCCGACTGCGTTGAAAATCGCGGTCGAAGACGACGTTGAGGTTGAGTTGCTCGGCGAGGTTTCTGATCACGCTCTCAAGCGCCACGCCGTTGTAAGTGATCAAGCGGAGTTGCTCGGAGCGCGGCGGCTGCTGTGATGCCGGATCGTCAATCGTGCCGCTGCCGTTGCCGGTGCGCGACGACGCGCCGGTTCCCGCCGCGCCCCCATTACTGCCACCATTACTTACGCCGCTTAACTCGTTCTGCTCGCGCTGCAAGCGCAGCATCCGCTCCATCTCGGTGAGCGCGAGTTCGTTTCCCTGATCGTAGCCGTAAGCTTGGCGGAAGGCGTTATAAGCTCCAGCGTAATCCTTGCGTTCGGCGAGCGCGCGCCCTTGCTGCATAAACATCTGCGAGGCGTTGAAGACGGCGCGGCGGTAGTGGAGTTGAAATTCCGGGTCGGCCGGGTTGGCGGCGACGGCGAGCGCGAAGTGCTGCGCCGCATCTTCCCACTTCTGTGCCGCCTCGTGCCTCAAGCCCTCTTTGTAATTCTTCTCGCCCTTGCGATCCAGAGCCGCAACGGGCGCAACGAGCAGACACGCGAGCACGAAAACCGTTATCAGGGAACGTAAACCGGCAGAATGTCTTGTGTTCTTTTTCATCGAGGGTTCCTAACTCTATGTGGTAGATAATTTTCAGTCGGGAGATGTCAGCGCGTTAAGGAAATTCAGTGAGTCACGAACGAATCAGCGCAAATGGAAGATCAAAATCTCAATTCGCGTCCGTCCGTGTTCGTCTGTAGTTAAATCTTCTGACTTTCAATCTTGATTTTACGTCGCGCTCGATGTGACCATCACATCAATCAAACGCTGCGAGGAAACAATCGTTCCGAAAATTCGGAATCGCCTGACCGCGCGTTCTTCAGTTTACCTGCTGCCGCCGATCTCCTCAACAAACGTCACACGATTGATTTCATGCAAGGTCGTGACGCCGCCGAAAACTTTTTGCAGGGCGGACTCGCGCAGAGAGGATAAACCCTCGGCTTCTGCCGCGCGGCGCACTTCACTGCCGGGTCGCCGCTCGATAATCATCTCGCGGATGTTATCGGAGAGATCGAGGAGTTCGTGTATCGCCGTGCGCCCACGATAGCCCGTGTGGTTGCAGGCGTCGCAGCCGATTGATTGATAGAAGACCTGCCCGGTGTGCTCTTCCGGTCTCAATCCAGATTCAAACAACTCTTCGTCCGTCGGGACATACCGACGTTTGCACGTGACGCACAATATGCGGATCAGACGTTGCGCGAGCACGCAGTTCAAGCACGACACGAAATTATACGGCTCGACGCCCATGTTCAAGAAACGCCCGATCACGTCAATCACATTGTTGGCGTGCACTGTCGTAAATACGAGGTGTCCGGTCAGAGCCGATTGAATGGCGATCTGTGCCGTATCGGAGTCGCGGATTTCCCCCACCATGATCTTGTCAGGGTCGTGGCGCAAGATCGAACGAAGCCCGCGCGCGAAAGTCAGTCCCTTCTTCTCGTTCACGGGAATCTGCGTCACGCCGTGCAATTGATACTCAACCGGGTCTTCGATGGTGATGATCTTGTCTTCTTCGTTTCTGATCTCGTTGAGCGCGCCGTACAGCGTCGTGGTTTTCCCCGATCCGGTCGGTCCCGTCACGAGCACCATGCCGTAAGGCTCGGCGATGTAGCGGCGAAACTTGCGTATGTCCTCCTCCGCAAAACCGATCACGTCGAGCGAGAGATTGCGAAACTCCTCGTTGATCTGCTCTTTGTCGAGAATACGGATCACTGCATCCTCGCCGTGCACGGTCGGCATGATCGAAACGCGGAAGTCAACCGTGCGCCCTTTGTAGCGCACGCGAAAGCGTCCGTCTTGCGGCACGCGCCGCTCGGCGATGTCGAGTTCGGACATCACCTTGATGCGCGAGATCAAAGTTTGGTGGTGCTGAAGATCAATCGGGTCAACTTTCGCGTAGAGCGCGCCGTCAATGCGGTATTTGACGAGCACGTTGGTGTCGCGCGTCTCGATGTGAATGTCTGAGGCGCGGGATTCAAGGGCGTTAAAAACGATGGTGTCAACGAGCTTGATGATCGGCGACATCTCGCTGTCGGTCGCCAAACGGTCAAGGTCTAAAACCTCCTCGCCCTGCTCCGTCTCTTTGACGAGCGAAAGGCGAAACCCCGATGCGGCTTCTTGCAGCACGCGCTGCGTGGCGTCGCCCTTCTTGAGCACGGCTTCGATCTGCCCCGAAGTGGCGACTGAAGGGACGAGGCGCGCGTGCAACGCCCCGGCGAGTTCGTCGAGCCGTTCGAGGTCGGTCGGGTCGGCGAGCGCGACGTGCAAGCGACGACCTTCGCGCCGAAGCGGCACGAAGCCGTAGCGCACCATAAGATCAACGGGTATTTCGCCGAGCAGCATGTAATCAATCGGCGAGTTGCCGTCGGCCGGGAGCAGGTTGACGAACGGCAGACGATAACGCAGCGCGAGTTTGCGCGCCTCATGCACTTCGGGCGAATCGTTCAACCCGGCGGGAGCTGAACCATTCGTCGAGGGCGCGCCCGTTAAAACATTGTCCAACGCGGGCGCTTCGCGGACGCCTGCGGAGCGCAACTCGTCCGCGTCGCCCAACGTCTCGATTGTTTCTTCCGTTAACTGTTTCATTTCGTGAGGCGCGCTCTAAATTGCCGAAGCAAAAAGTATGCGTAAATCTCTTGTTACTTCCTTAGCGGGTCGCCGCGTTTGAAATGGTTTGGATGATCGGGAGATAAATGGCGAGCAGGATCGTCGTCACGACTCCGCCCATCACCAACAGGATCGCAGGCTCAATCACGGTCGTCAACTGCTCAAGGCGCACTTCCGATTCGCGGTCGTAAAACGTCGCCACCTCTTCGAGCATCTCGCGCAAACTCCCCGACCGCTCCCCGACGCCGATCATGTCGATGGCCAGCTCCGGCATCCAACCCGAAATTTCCAAACTCTCCGTAAACGAACGCCCCTCGCGGATCATCGGCAACACGCTCACGCTCCGGCGTCGCAGTTCCCTGTTTGTGATTGACTCGGCGGCGATCTCCCATGATTCGACGAGCGTGATGCCGCCCGCGAGCAAAGTTGAAAGCGAGCGCGTGACCTGCGCGATGGAGAGTTGGCGCAGCATCACCCCGGCAATCGGTAATCTTAGAAGCAAAGTATCAACCGTGAGTTTGCCGGAAGGCGTGCGTCCCCACAAAATGAGCGCGCCCGCCACGACGATCAGCAACGGGAAGAGCCAGAAGCTGTTGTTGGCGGCGAAGGTTGAAACGCCGACGACGATGATGGTCACGGTCGGCAATTCCGAATCGAAGCCGAGAAAGACGTTCGACATGCGCGGCACTACGAACATCGTTAAAAAAGCGACCATCGCAAACGACGCCAGCAGCAGCAAACCCGGATAAGCGAGCGCGCTCCGCACCTTCCGGCGCACCTCGACTCCGCGCCGCACGTAATCAACGTAGCGGCGCAGAACTTCGTCGAGCGCGCCGGAGCGTTCGCCCGCGAGAATCGAAGCCGTGTAGATGCGCGGGAAGATGGGGCCTTGCGCGGCGAAGGCGGCGGAGAGAGCCGCGCCGCCGCGAATTCTCTCTTCCACATCGGCGAGCACAAGGCGCAGACGCGAACTCGTTGCGCGGCGGCGAAGCATCGAGACGGATTGCAAGATCGGGATACCGGCGCGGATCAGCGCGGCGAGTTGCTGGTTGAAAAGTAGAAAGTCCGACGCTTTGACGCGCGGCGTACTCCCTGCGCGCCCGCCGCGCGTCAAAGCGGATACGCCTGTCGCCTTCGGCGGCAGAATCGAAAAGACGCGAAAGCCTTCGCTCTCCAGACGCACGCGCGCCTCCGCCGCGCCCGCCGCTTCAATGGTGCGCGTTACCACTTCGCCCGCAGGCGTCCCCAGACGACAAATAAACTTTATCATTGCAACAAAGACGTTCTGCCTGTTGAAGCGACAGCGAAGCTCCGGCAGATTTCCGACTCGAAAATTATAACATGCGCTCGCATCTCGTCGAAGAAGGGGCGTCAGGCGGCTTTTACCCGCGCCCGGTGTGCTCGATCACGCTCCGGTTCATGAAAAGTTGCAATCAAACACCAAAAAGAGTTCTTCATTAAGACTTTCTTGATTACATGATGAGCCTGCTTTACAATGAATCTCACCAAATTTTCGTCGTGGGTGAAACAACGGTGAGGCGTTCGCGCACATCAAGTTACCAGCCGATAATTTGAGAATCGTTTTGAGGGTTCGGAAAAGTCTTATGAAATTCGAGCGTCGCGTCCAAGTCTCGCTTCTCGTTCTCGCGTGCTTCGCTTTTGCGTTGCTCGCAAATCTCGTTCAACCCCCGACCTTCGCGCAACAAAGCGCACCGCAACAACCCGCCGCTCAACCCACGCCGCCGCCAACCGGCGAACTCGGCGACGACACCCTTTTATCCAACTCCGATCTCGTGACCGTCACCGTCACTGTCACGGACACTTACGGGCGGTTCGTCTCCGGCCTTGAGCGCAGCGCCTTCTCCGTCACCGACGAGAAAGTGCCGCAAGAGATCACGTTCTTTAGCGACGAGGATGCGCCTGTCAGCCTCGGCATTCTTTTCGACGTATCAGGTTCGATGAGCGGAGATAAAATCAACCGCGCCCGCGAAGCCCTCGCCCGCTTCGTCGAAACGAGCCACGAACGCGACGAATACTTTTTAGTGGGTTTCAACGACCGCGCGCAACTTCTGCTCGACCGCACGCGCAACAGCGACTCGCTCTTAAGCAAGCTCACCTTCATCCAAACCAAGGGGCAGACGGCGCTCTACGATGCCTGCTACCTCGGTGTGGAGAAAGTGATGCGCGGCGCGCACCGCAAACGCGCCATCATCGTCATCAGCGACGGGCAAGATAACAACTCCCGTTACACCTTCACGGAAGTGCGCCGGTTGCTGAAAGAGTCCGACGTGATTATTTATTCCGTCGGCATCCTTGATCAGGGCGCGAATTCGGATTCGATGGCGGGCGAATCGATCCTGACGGAACTCTCCGGCGTTTCTGGCGGCAAATACTTTCCCGTGCAGACGAACGCCGAAATGAACGACATCTTCGAGCGCATCGCGCTGGAGCTTCGTCATCAGTATTCGATCAGCTACCGCCCGTCAAACTTCACGGCCGACGGCAAGTGGCACCGCATTAAAGTGAAGGTCGCGCCGCCGCGCGGACTTCCGCGCCTTTACGTGCGCAGCCGCGAAGGTTATTACGCTACTGCTAACCGTCGCTAAAGGGCGCACACCCGATTATTAAAGTGGCGTATGTAACCGTCTTGACAACGCCACGCGCGCTGTTTAGCATCTTTAATCAGTGCGCCTCTGGCGAGCGTAAACTTAAAGTTCCGCCCGTCATTTTTGCCCCAGCCGCACGCGATTGATTTTTGAGCGGCTTTTGTCCGAAGAAACGCTTCGCTCTCCGCT